>CAZTDL010000272.1:0-6100 GCA_964612775.1 uncultured Lentisphaeraceae bacterium | reverse complement strand
CCGGCCGGGTCGTTCGCGCGGGGCAAATGCGTGAGCGCCTGCGGGAAATAGTCGACGTCATCGGCCGGCAGCAGAGGAACGTCATTCCCGCCCGCGTCCTTCCGACGCGCGTCGACGATCACCAGTTCGTCCAGCGTGTCCGCCTGCGCGACGTCCCGGACCGCGCCGGGCGTGCCGTCGGAGGCATCGAAGTCCTGAAGCGGGTAGGTCAAGGCGGTCAGCGACGCCGTTGCGCCGACCTGCAGCGTCACCGCTTCGGAAGTGGCCTCTTGGTTCGCCGCCCCGCCGGCCTTGACGCCGCGCAACACGGCGCCTTGACGGTTCCACAGGTCCAACGCCAGCGTCATCGGCACGGGCTGCATCGCAACGAGCGACGGCAGGGCCGCGGCGAACGCGGTCGAGTTGGTCGCCGTGACCAGATCGCCCAGCACGATTCGCGTGCGGACCGGCAGGTAGCCCGGCTTTTGCGCCTCCAGCAGATAGGCGCCGAGACCGGAGGCGATCTCGTCGAACTGGAACGCGCCGCTCGCGTCGGTCCGGAGGCCGTCGGTGTAGACGCCTCCCGAACCGCGACGAACTTCGCCGCCGTCCGCGCGCAACAGACGCACCACCGCGTTGCTGAGGGTATCGCCCGTTGCCGCGCTCATGACGGTGCCTTGAAGCGCCACGACGGGTGCGGCGTAGATCGTGGCTTGCACGGCGACCGCAGCGCTTGTGACGCAGACGTCATAGTGAACCGTTTCCCACGACCACGCCGACGGCAGGCCGGTGACAGGCGTCAATACGGCGCTTCCCGACACGGAGGCGAACGAGTGCGGCGCCACATAGTCGCTGCCGTTGTGGCTGAACGGAAGTTGCGGCACGAAGGCGTCCTGAGCCGCGACCTGCCGCGCGACCACCGAAAGAGCGTACGGCGACAGGTTCAGGCTGGCGGAGGCACCCCGTGTATCGGCGACCCACCCGCCTCCCCCGCTGCGGTTGGCCTGGTAGATCTGGCCGTCGTAAAACACATAGAAACACTGCACGCGCGCGTCGTCGACCGACCACCCGTATTCAAAGACCCGCTGCGGCCATTCGGTGTAACGGACAAACGACGGCGCTCTCTGGCAGTCGTGCAGTCCGCTCTCGTCGCTGTAGAGGACGGTAATCGTGAGAGACGCGGAATCCGCGTCTTGGAAAGAGGCCTCCATACCGGTGTAGACGCGCATCGGAAAAGGCACCGGCTCGGGCGTGTCGTACGGCGGCTCAGACGCGGGCTGCGCGCCGGGATAGGCCCCCCAGTCGAAACAGGTCATCGTCGCGCTGTCGGACGTCTCCAGATAGGGGTGCGTGCCGCCCGCGAACGTGTAAGTCGCCGGCGGCAGATTGGTCCAAACCGCGTAAAGCCCGGCGCGGTCCCGCAGGACCGGCGCATAGAGGGTGTCTCCCCCTCCCGTAAGCATCATCTCCGTCTCGCTTTCGAGCAGATCAGCCGTTTCAACGCTGTACGCGTTTCGGTTCGGATCCATGAAAACGACCCGCCGACTGATCTCGGAACTCTCTATCAGCGACAGGCGCAAATGATAACTCTGTTTGCGCACCATCAGATCCAGCCGGGCCTCGTCCTGCGCGTCGACCCGCATGCCGTGCCCCTGCACGTAATCCGAATCGTAGGCGGCGGTGCTCCAAGCGGCCGGCTTGAGAAACGCGTAGGGCCAGCCGCTCTCCGCGCAAGCGCCCGACGCGTCGCGCCGAATGACCTTCTCGCCCCAATACCCCGTCAGGGACGGGATTTCAATGCCGTAGACGCCCGGCGGGAGCGCGACCGCGTAGCTTCCGTTCTCGTCGGTCGTGACGCTGTGCACGAGGTTAGAGGAGGTGAACAAGTCGCTGACATTCTCATGGACAACGAAGCGCGCCTCCGCATTGGTGACCGGCCGATACAGCGGTTCGCCGAACGCGCTGACCGTTTCCGCAGCAAGCAGCGTTCCGTGATACAGCGCGGGGACGACTTCGGCCTGAATCGTATAGGCCGTTACGGCCCCTTCTTTGAGAAACACCTGCTGCGGCGGAAAGCGGAAGGCGAAGGAAAAGACCTGCAGGCTCGACACATAGGCGTCACCGGTGGCGAACTGTCCGTCGAGGGCCCGGCACGACAGTTCGTAGGTGCCGCAACCCCAAGGCGAGCGCGGTCCGTAAGACGTGCTCGCCATGAACGGAAGCGAGGTCGTCTGGTCCAAGCTCCATGTGTCATCGAACCCCTCCGTATTGCTGTTCGGCAGACCCCGTTGGCGGATGGGGATTGCCGTCGTGCCGGAAAGGTAGGAATACACCGGTTGCTGGACCGAGAGGCTCAATCCTGTTCCCGCTGTGACAGACGGACGATCGAGCGTCACCGGAGACGCGAAAGCGCCGCTCTCGTCGGGCGTTATCAGCAGCTCCTTGAGCGCGAACCCCGGACGCCGCACCGTGATGCGCGTCGGCAGGCACGGCACGCGCTCGAAGGTGTATTTGCCGTCCCGATCCGTCACGCCCGTCCGCGCCGGATAGAGTTCGTTTCCGTCTTGGTAACCTTGCGCCTCCACCCAGAAATTCTGCACGTAGACCGCGATGCCCTGCATCCAGTCGTACGGCGGTTCCATGTCGACCGTGAAGGTGCTTTTTTTCGGTTCCAGATGGAGGTTGACCATCTTGGCGTTCGCCGCATATTCGCGCTCAGTCGCAAACTCTTTCCACCAGCCGCGATGAGTCCCGGTTGCGAAATTCACCTGAAAACGCACATACCCCTGCGGCACGCCTCGGAAGGTGAGCGTCCCGTTCTTATCCGTCACCTGCGTCTCCTCGTGCAGCAGCACGCCGCCTTCGGCAAGCGACCGGACATCCATAACGACCGCCGTCCGGTCCACCGGAATCCCGGACAGCGCGCAGTTGACCTGCACATAGATGTCGAACCGCGGCTCCGGCAACGGCTCCATGCTCAACGGGCCGTCCGCCGTCGCGGCGACCGTGAAGTTGGTCTCCACAGACGTGTAGCCCGGATGCGTCGCCGTGAGGCGGTAGTCGCCGGTCTCCAGATCGGAAAAAATGAAGCGTCCGAACGCGTCGGTCGTGTCGGCGCGGTAGACTGTCCCGGAGACCGAGGCGCGGTAGAGATCGACCGCGACGCCCTCGATGGGATGCGCGTCCGCCGTGCGCTCGCGGATCTGACCGGTGTAGCGGATCGCGGCGGAAAGGGCGACCTCCTGCGTGACCGTTCCGCCGTCGGGCAGGCTGACGGGAACCGTATAGGCCGCATAGTACGGGTCGACCACGCGGAGCGTACGCTCGCCCGGAACGATGCCGCTCAGCGTGCAGAAGCCGCTCGCGTCCGTCGAGCCGGACCAGGAGGCCGACGCGTCTTCGGCATCGCGCAAAAGGCCGATCGCCGAACCGTACGCGCGTCCGCCGTCCGGCCCCGATACCCGCACCGTAAGTTTCGCGGGACGCGACAGGGCGATATTGTTGGTCAGCGTCTGCGCCGTCGCGAGCGTGACCGTGCCCGTATAGGCGCAGTAGCCGGACGGCGCAGCGACGACCGTGTAATCGCCGGACGCAAGCGCGTCAACAACATAGACGCCGTTCGTGTCGGTCGTCGCCTGCGCTTCCATCCGCCCGGAGACCTTCACCGTCCCGTTACTGATCGGCGCGCCGCCCGTCTGCGCGGAGACCGCACCGGTCAGCCGGGCCCCCTCTTCCAGTGTGAAGTCGAGCGTAAAGACGCCGGACTCGGCCAGCGCGACCGTCGTCGTTTGCGCCGCATATCCCGTCGGCGGAACCAATCGCACCGCATAGCTGCCGACACCGACGTTGGTGACGGCATAACTCCCGTCCGCCCCGCTGACCGCCTCGTATTCGGTCACGCCGTCGTCGAGCCGCCAGTCCAAGCGGACGACCGCGTTCGAGACCGGCTCGCTCGAAGCGTTCTGGACGCGTCCGCTGACGCAACACGCCTCAGCCAAAACCGACGTGACTGAAAAAGAGGCATAGGTCGACAACTCGCCCGCCTCCCAGCGGCGGCGCCACGTGCCGTACTCCGGCTTGTCGACCGACCGTCACCACCGCCGGACCGGAGTAGCGGGACGCGTACAGGTTGAACGTGCGACCGTCTACGGCCGCCGTGTCGGCCGCCGTACCGCCGTAAGAATAACTGCCGCAGTACAACCGGGCCGTACAGCCGTAAAGGTATGCCCCCGAGTCGTCTGTCAGGGTCCCATATACTGTGACCGATCCTGCACGGCAGACCCACGCGACGGATAGGCACAATGCAATCCATAACCATTTTTTTAAGATCGTCATGACACACCGCCTTCGTTACGATTGTTGACGATTTCACATCGTATCGCTCATCCCCGTTACCGCCCTGTTACCGCGCCATCCGTGAACAACGCGTCCGTGTTCGTAACCGTCGCCCCTCAGGCATGCTTCAGCATGCCTTTCATGTCACCTGCCCCGCACATTCTCGCGCGAGATGCGCCTTCACGCGAAGCCTCGGCGTGTCGAACTCAACCCGTCAGAGGCATCGGTCCTCAAGGCTGTTCAAGTCAGCGGATGCGCAGGAGAAGGCCACGTCGGATCATCCTTCGTCATTTCGGGTGAAAAAAGCGCCATTATGCCGCATGATAAAGCCGCTTCATCGAAACCGCCGCACACGGTGAGGCGGCACGAAAAAAGAACACTTTCGACCGCGATAACAGGTTGGACATCGTCCCCTGAACGTCTCCTCGGAACAAGAGAGCTACTTCGTCAGCTTGGTCACTTCGGCAGCTTTAGAGTTACCGAACTGCATGCCCGGTTTGCTGAACTTGACATCGTTGTGGTAAGTCGCGTACTCAGAAACGATGGCCCCGTCTTTACCGGCACGCATGAAATGCCACGACTCGGCGTCGCTCATCGAGTAGATCTCACCCGCACCGCTTTTTTGAACATACCTCGATTTGAACCACGGCTGGCCATATCCCCAAGGACGCTCACTCGCGGGCATGTCGCTGATCAGCGTCTCGCCGGAATCACCCTTGTGTTCGCTGAAGAACTCGACCGAGCCATGACGGATGTGCCACGTCTCCATTTTCGGGCCGAAGCCCTTCCCGTCGCCGTCGGCAAGATGACAATGCTCGGGAAGCATTTGCCCCGGCAACAGGTACATCTCATGGCCGAGATAACCAAACTTCTGGTCCTTGAACTCGCCCTTATAGGCCTTGGCACCCGCGTTTCCGTAGACGCCTTCGACGTTCTTCCAGAAGATACCGCCCATGCCGAGTTTCGCGAAGTCGCTCTGCATGAAGTCGGCTGTCCACAACGCATCGGTCTTCAGAATTTCAGGAACGGGATAATGATACGCACGCATCATATCGAAGTAGGCCTGCTTTGCGACATCCTGATCAAACGAGCCATCCGCCTTGTAGAAAGCCGGACTCGCGAAGTGCGGAAACGGCGCAAGCGGCGTAAGGCCGGTATAGTTTCTCGGCACGGCACAGCCGCCGATCAAGAATGCAGCAAGAAGACCCGTCATCAAGTGGCAGGACATTTTCATCATGAAGTTATCTCTCGTTTTGTTTGTTACCATTTGAACGTCAATAGTGAAGCGAAACGCGTCACATTGGTCAAGGAAAACGTTATCTGTTACATGCAATCGGGTGCCTTGCGCTGCGCACCGCCGAAAAACGATGACCGCGCGCGACCGTTGCGCGTCGGACGTTGAACAGGTTTCCGTTATTATTCAACGGCTGTCGTCAACACGACGTGATGCGTCTGGCCTTCGGGCAGGGCGGCGTCGTAGAACACCGCGGTGTCGCGTTCCCGCGACGTCACGCGCAGACGGATCTTGCCGTCCCGCGTGCGCGAAAGCTCCAGTGCCGAACGGCCGCCGAACGCGGCCATGTTCCGCAACGAGGCCTTGGCCCATGCCGCTGGCAGACGCGGCAGGCTGTCAAAGCGGTTCAGTCCGGTCGGCGTGATACCAAAGAGTCCCTCCGTGAAAATACGGCAGAAAAGGCCGCTCTCAGCCGAAAGATGGCTCTGGTTGAACTCGGGCCACGCTTCGATCGCATAGGGCACGTGTTGGCCCGTGAGCCGCTCTTTGACA
>CAZTDL010000271.1:1102-6150 GCA_964612775.1 uncultured Lentisphaeraceae bacterium | reverse complement strand
CCGGCGGGTGGCGGTGCTGCGGGTGATAACACGCCTTCATGCCGCCGCCGACGATCTGATCGACCTGGACGCAGTCGATTCCCAACTGCTGGCAGCGTTGCGACGTGCCGACCAGAATTTCTCGCGCCAACGACGTGCCGGCGCAGATCGTGGCGGTTTGGCCGACGCCCTTGTCGGGGGTTCCGTTGGTGAACGCGATACCCTGCGCGTCGCTGATCGCCGACGGACGTCCGTCACGATTGAACGCCTCCTCCTGATCGATGGTCTTATCTTTCAGCGTCTTATGCAGGGTCCAATGCAGGCCCGACAGGAAGACCATGGCGCGGCCTCCCTGCGCGTGGAGTTCGCGGGTCATCGCCGCAAACGACGGTTCGCCGCCGAGAGGCGGAAAATAGTCGGGCGTGGTCCACGTGTCCAGTTTCTCCCACGAGATGAGCAGCGTCGTGATCGGCGCGCCGACGGTTTGGCTCCAGCGTTTGACCTGGTCGATCAAGAGCGGCTGGCGGTTGCCGAAACTCTTGTCCGGGCGTTCTCCGCGCAACGAGTAGGTGAAAATCATCGTCGGTTCCGTGACCCATTTGGGGATATCGCCCGCGGCCACGCGTTGCGCCATGGTCTGACGGCACCAGGGCTGACGCACCGCCCATTCGCGATAGAGGTCGGCCGCCGCCTCCCAGGTGATAGACTTCAGGCCTGCGGAGGGTTTCAGACCCGCTAGCGCAACGTCATGTTCTAGCCGCCACTCGGTCACGGGCGTTTGAGGCAGGACGTGGGTGATGCTCAGTTCAACGCCCTTGCCGCTGCGGCGGGAGCAGAACTGTTTGGTGTGTGCCGCGTTGTCGCGTGCGGCCAAAAAAAGTCCCGCCTCCGGATCGAGCGCCGCCATCAGTTGCAGCGATGCGCCGCCGGGATAGTGGAAGGTGCGGTTGGGCTGGTTCTTGCAGGGATTCATCAGCAGCGTGCCGTCGCATTCCGGCCACAAGAGTCGGTCGCTCTCTCCCGAACCGGAGAACGGAAGTTTTAAGCCGACGAGCGGAAACTTGATTTCCGCAAGTCGGCAGGGGGCTTCAAAATGAACCGAGATGCGTCCGAGCACGCAAGGCGACTGTTTCTCCAGCCGGTATTCGCAGGTTACCGTAAGGCCGGTATGCGTGCATTCGACGGTCACCGTGTTGTCTTGCCTCAGGACGCTGACGCGTATTGCCTGCGACGATAAGATGGGTTTCTTCTGATCGGCAAGCAGTATCGCATACGGCAGGGTCGTCACGGCAGGGTCAAGCCATTCGCGGCCGGTCGCCGTGTCCTTCAGCGAGATCAGCGTGCCGCGCGTGGCGTCCCATTCGGCGCGGAGCGTCGGACTCTGAAGCGCGACGGGTTCTCCCGCGCCCGCTGCGCCTGCGGCGAGCGCCGCCACCATCACCATTGCGCGAAAACACATAGAATAGCATTTCGATAGGGCGAAACGCCATCGGGCGGATAACCGTGTCCCTGCCGTGTCGGGCGCTTGTTGCCCCTGCGACTCTTGGACGGTTCTTATTGCTTGGTCGTCAGGAATCCCGTTTTGGCAAGCCACTCGAGCGAGCCTTTCTGCCACGCGTCCCATGAGGAGCCTCTATAGCCGTTGAGGCCGTGGCCGCCTGAAGGCAGCTCGAGGTACTCGACGGGGATGTTGTGCGCCTTCAGCGCATCGCGGAAGGAGGCGCTGTTCACCGGCGGCACCACCTTGTCGTCTTGCGCGTGCGCCAGATAGGCGGGCGGGGTTTGGTCGGTAACCTGCCTCTCGTTCGAATAGAGGAGCTCCAGCTCGGGTTTCGGATCAGGGCCCAGCAGGTTGATTCGGGTACCTTTATGACCTTGCTCGTCGAACCGGATCACGGGATACACAAGGATCATGAAATCGGGTCGGCAACTCAGCCGTTCGACGGCGTCGGCGGCGTTGGGGTCGCCCGCGTTGAAGTGCGTCCCCGCCGTGGAGGCGAGGTGCCCGCCCGCCGAGAACCCGATGATGCCGATGCGGTTCGGCTGAAGGCCCCATGTCTCCGCGTTGGCCCGCGCGAGGCGGATCGCCCGCTGCGCGTCCGCGAGCGGCACATTGTGACGGCCGTGCGGCAGACGGTAGTCGAGCACGATGCCCGCGATGCCGTGGCTGTTCAGCCACTGGGCGATGTAGGAACCCTCGTGGGTGAGCACCTTTCCGCCATAGCCGCCGCCGGGACAGATCACGATCGCGGTCCCGGTGGCTTGCGCCTTGGGCGGCAGGAAGACGCTGATCGACGCGTCCGTCTTTTCCCGCGTGCCGTCGCCCGCCGGTGCGGTATCGGGCCAGAGCAGGACCCTCGATGTTGGCACCGGCTGAGCCCGCTGCCCGGAAGCCGTCGTTGCCGACTGGGCGATGGTGACCGCCATACCCAAGGAGGTGCTCAGAAGGAATCGCGTGATAATACGTCTCATAAGGGTCAGAGTCCTTTCATGTATGAACTGAACTTGCTAAACGTGTTCCCGTTACGGTTTCGGCAGCGGAGGCAACGGGGTAACCGCATGGACCACCGGCCAGGTCGCGCGTCCGCCGTCCGGATAGAGTCCGATTTTCTCAACGGGAATCCGTCGGAAACCGAGTTTCCCTGCCGGCGAATCGTCCCCGAGGCGGAAGTCCTCCTTCTTCTCATCGACGAATTTCGGATCCTCGTTGATCAGGTTGTTCTCGAACGTCACGAGCGGCTCAACGCGGTCCTCGATATGTTTCCACCACGTGTCTTTGATCGGCTGGCCTTTCGAGACGCGCCGCAGGTTTTCGCCTTGGCCCTGCCAGAAGATGTTGCGGCGGACGCAGTTCCCTTTCGGCTTCGCCGGCTCGTCATCGATCATTGCGGCGACTTGCGGGTAGCGTGTGGAGAACGGCGGCTCTTTGATCTTCACGCCGCACAGCACGCCGGTCTCGCGATAGGCTTTGAGGCGGCCTTCCGCATGATAGGCGGCCCAGCCGAGCGCGCGGGCGTCCAGATGGAAGGCATACGGACAATCGACGAACACGTTGTTTTCGATCACGTTGTCGCGCCCGCCGCCGATGAAAACCGGTTTCCACACCTGAAAGAAGAGATTGTCGCGTACGGTGGCGCCCGAGAATTCATCGTCGAGATAGATGCCGTTGCACGCGCCGCCGTCTTTACCGCAGAGATGGTGAAGATAGTTGTATCGGAACACGTTTCCCCGCAGACACCAACTCCGTCCGGCGTAAATGGCCCCGCAGTCGTGCGACTCCTGGCAGACATTGTGGATTTCGTTGTATTCGAAGAGATGTTCCATACCGCCGAACAGAATCGCCGAGTGCGGGGCGTGGTGGATCAGGTTATGCGCGGCGCGCAGGCCCACGCCGCTCATGAAAAGGCCCGGCCGGTACATGCGGTCCCAACGCCCGAAATGATGAATGTGGTTGTTTTCCGCCGTATGATCGGCGTGTGCGAGCGTGGCGCGGTCGCCGCCCAGCAGATAGATGCCGCCGCCTCCCATCCCGGACAGGTCGCAGCCGGCCACGCTGCACGTCTGGCCGCCGACGATGGTCACGGCGTGGTTGCCCATGTTCCGTATCGTGCAGCCGACCACGCGGCACTGCTGGCCGTTCTTGACGGAGACGGCGGTGCCGCGGGCGTTTTCCATCGCGAATCCGCTGAGCGTCACATAGGCGGTGTCCGTCAGCGTAAACAAGCCGGAGGCCATCGAAACTTCCGTGCGGCTGTTCTCCAAGGGTGCGGGCGGCCAGAAATAAAGAACGCCGGCTTCGCGGTCGATCATCCACTCGCCGGGCATGTCGATTTCACACAGCAGGTTGAGTCCTTGGAACCACTGTCCCGCACGATACCCGTAGAAATGATAGGGCGGCATGACGGAAATGGTCTTTTTCTCCGGGTCGATGGAGCCGATCCGGTGGCATTGCAGGGCCCAGTCGCGGAACCAGTAACCGCGCACATAGGCGTCTTTTTCCTTAAGCCAGCGCTCGGGGCGGTTGTCCGTATAGGTAAAAAGGCCTTCTTTGCAGCCGATCACGCCGCGGACATTGATTTTCGTTTTTCCCAGCACCTTCCCGATTTTGGTGAAGCCCGTATTCGGCCAGCGCGACAGCTCCATCGGCGTGCCGTTGAAAAAGAGTTCCAGACGCGGTGAGACGGTCCGGCCGTTCTTGACCGCCTCGCGGCTGGCCATCGCGTTTCCGATCTCGTCTTCATTCTGATTGTCGGCCAAGGACAATGCGCGCTGCAGTTCCCAAGCCGCATCCAGATCCAAGTCGCCGAATTCGGTGATGCCCAGCGCTTTCAGATCCGCTTGGAACACCTTGCCCCGCGCTGCCGGATCGAGTTTTTCCAACGCGTCCGCAGCCGTGACGGGCTTCCAGTCGGAGAGGGGCCGGCTGCCGTTGAGCACGACGTTCTTTCCCGGACGGGCGCGATAGGTGATCGGAGACTCCGCCGTACCCGAATCGTCGGCCGTCAGTTCCACCGGCCGTGTCAACGTGTAATGCCCGGCGGCAAGTTCCACGGTGACGCCTCCCTTGGGCAACGCGCCCATCCTTTTCAGATCGCGGATCTTTTGGCGCGCGGCCGTGAGCGTGGCCAACGGCGTCCGGCGCGAACCGTCCGCCGCATCGCTCCCGTCGGGCGCGACATGGAAAGTGATCGCCGCCGCGTCGCCGGGCGTACCGCGTCGACCGCTTTCCGGCAGAAGACCGCGGCAGGCGGCAAGGCACAGCGTTGCCAGCGTGACCGTTAGGAGAAGATGAGGGATGTTTCTTTTCATGTGATGACTTTTCCCGTGACGTTTATTTGAGTTGCAGCGTTCCGGCCTGATCGGTTTTCCAGTTCTCCGCCTGCGTGCCTTCCCAACAGTGCCACTCGCTGAATTCGCTGTAGAAGGCGGCCATGTTGAACCCGACCTTCAGCCCCGATTCAGGTTTCAGACCCAGCGCCGCGAAGGGAATGGCCCATTCGCCGCGCCAGCCGCGGCCGAAGAGCGCCGCACCCGAACCGACGGCTTTGACGGCAAAGCGCGTTTCTCTG
>CAZTDL010000271.1:0-1092 GCA_964612775.1 uncultured Lentisphaeraceae bacterium | reverse complement strand
GCCACGCTCGGTCGCCACCGGCCCGGTGCCCGGCTCGGCCGGCGCACCCGCATCGGTGGCGCTCTGCACCGCGCCGCCCGCGAAGCCGCGAATCACGAAGGTCGCCGGCTGACCTTCGGGCGTCTTGCCGACGATGCAGATTTCCACGCCGTCGTCTTTGCCCCAGACCGAATTTGTGCTCACCTTGGCAGGCCCGAACAGGGTGACGTTGGCCGAAACATAGCTGCAACAGACGCCGGTGTCCGTCGAGCCCTCGGAAGTGATCGGGCGCAGAAGCACAGAGACGATCGCCACGGAACATCCCGCAGTCGCCAAAGCGGTTCGGTTTATGGTGGACAATTATCAGCGTTCCATCGGCATCACGGACATTGTTGCCGTGACGGCTCTGTCGCAAACGAATTTCTACCGGGCGTTCCACCAAGAATTCGACGAAAGTCCGATCCGATTCCTGACCCGTTTGCGGCTCGAGAAGGCTAAACGTCTCCTTAATGATCCGAGCAACAAACTCGCGAGCGTCGCACGCGACTGCGGCTTCTGCAACGTCGTCAATCTGGTCCGCGTCTTCAAAAGAATAGAGGGGCTTTCGCCCAAGCGGTATCGAACGGCTTTCATGCGGAAGCCGGGTTGAGAGTAAATAGGGATAACCCTTTTGTTAGCCGCCCGCAATGCGGGAATGAACGCGTGCTTTAACTGTGCGTTTTACAGGCAAGGCGTAAGATGATGATCAAGACGAAAAGCGTCACTTTGCTTAACGCCAGTTTTATCTGTTCCGTCATCCGAAACATGTACGGGGCTGACGCGGAACTTAATGATATGAGAAACCTTCGGATCACCTGAACGCCTTGCGGTTCTGGTCGAACCGCGTGCGGATTATCTTCTGGCGTGACGGCGGAATTGCCGCCGACTGCGAGTCGGCTTCGACATCGCCGTGCTCCAAGCTCCAGCCGGACCACTCGCGGAAGGCGTGGTAGGACCAGTCCCAGCCGTACTCCTCGAAGATGTCCGTGACATCTTTCAGATACTGGTCGGCGCCTTTTCCCCAGCGGATCGCGCTGAACTCGCCGATGTAGATCGGGACGTTGTAGGCCAGCT
>CAZTDL010000270.1:0-6157 GCA_964612775.1 uncultured Lentisphaeraceae bacterium | reverse complement strand
TTTTGGAAGAATCCGCGCTGCTGACCAATACGCGAGCGAGTTTGTAACGCTCGTCTGTTTCGGTCACCTGAATGTTCGCCACACGGCCGTCCCAGTCCGGATTGTCCGCAACCAGACGTGCAAGCGCTTCACGCAGCGGGGCCAGCGGCACGTCATAGTTGAGGTAGAACGAGATGGTTCCCATAACGTCGGCGCTGGTACGGGTCCAGTTCTGGAAAGGCTTTTCAAGAAAATAGGTGACGGGCAAGACGAGCCTCCGTTCGTCCCAGATCTTGACGACCACATAGGTTAGGGTGATCTCTTCGATCCGGCCCCACTCGCCTTCGACCACCACCACGTCGTCGATGCGGATGGGTTGCGTCAAAGCGATTTGCAATCCCGCGAGCACCATGCCCAGACTCTTCTGCGCGGCGAAACCGACCACGACGCCGATGATGCCGGCGGAGGTGAGCAAACTGATCCCGATGTTTTTGGCGGCGTCGAAGGTCAGCAGGCTGACCAATAGCGCAACGATAATGATCATCGTATCGGCAATGGCCTGAAAGACCAGCAGTTGGGTCAGACTTTTACGGGCGCGTAAATTATCGGTGACCTTCAGATTAATGGTTTTCTGCAAAAAGCAGGATGCGGCTTTGACCGTTTTGATCGCCAGCCACGCGAAAAAGAAAACGGTCAACAGAGCATTGATCTTTTTGAACCAGACGAACAAAGGATGCCCCGAGAGATGAAGGTGGCCAAAACCCGCGACCACCATCCAAAGAAGAATAAAAAGCGATGGGGTGCTGATCATCTGGACAATCGATTCGTCGAGCGGACCCGGCATACGGTCAGCGCGCCGCTTCAGCAGACGAAACAAAAGGCGATGCGCGACGAAAACGACGCCGAGAATGAACAGGAAAAAACACCAAAGGAGGAGCTGTCGGTATAGATCTGGCGAAAGATAGGTGGAGAGCATAAACGGAAGCGTCCTTTCCGGAGCTTTTGCGATGAATCAAACGTGTTTTTAGCATAGGCTTTCCGTCGGAAGGACACAAGTCTTCAAACGCCCGACAAGCCTCTGACCAGGGTTGGAAAAGCCTCCTCTGTTTTGATATGCTCAAGGAAAGGAGCGGCATATGGAATACGGTGTTATTGGAAACTGCAAGTCAGCGGCGTTAATCGACCGGAGGGGAAAGGTGGTCTGGTGCTGTCTGCCGGATTTCGACTCAGCCTCTGTTTTCGCCGAAATGCTGGACTCGGAAAGGGGGGGGGCGTTTGGGATCGACGTGGACGAAACCTATCAGGTCACGCAGGCATACGTTCCTAACACCAATCTGTTGCGGACCTTGTTTGAGAGTCCCTCGGGCGGATTCGAGCTGATCGATTTCATGCCGCGCCACAAAGAGAACAGCCATTACTATTCACCGCCGGAACTGCTCCGTTACCTGCGCCGCACCTACGGCAACCCGATTTGCCGCGTGCACTATGCGCCGCGCCTAGGCTATGCGCGCCACGAAACCTTCAGCGAGAGCCACGCGAATTACATCAAGAGTCTGGTGCGAGAAGGCGTCTACGAGTCGCTCTATCTCTACACGAATCTCCCGCACGACACGATTCTGGAAGGGACGCCGATCGCGCTGGAGAACGAAGTTTACCTGCTTCTCAGCTATCATCAGAAGGTGCGACCGGTCACGCTGGAGCGCGTCGTACTGGAAATGGAGCGGACCAAGGTATACTGGCTGGACTGGGTGGAACGGACAGCGGCATTCGAACGCTGGAACGACGCGGTGCGTCGCAGCGCGCTGGTACTGAAACTTCTCGCCTATCAAGAGACGGGCGCCATCATGGCCGCCATCACCACGTCGATCCCGGAAGCGTTGGGGACAGGGCGAAACTGGGATTACCGTTTCTGTTGGATACGCGACGCAACGATGACGCTCAACATGCTGACGCAGCTGGGACATTTCAACGTCGCGAAGAATTTTTTCAACTACATCTTACGCGTCGTGCCCTACAAGGACGACGAAATGCAGGTCATGTACGGAATCCACGGCAACAAACATCTGACCGAGCAGACGCTTGACTGGCTCGCCGGCTACAAAGGCAGCGGGCCCGTACGGATCGGCAACGCGGCGCACTCGCAGCGACAGCACGATATCTACGGCGTGTTTCTGAACGCGATCCTCAAGTATCTGGAGGTCTTCTCACACGACACGGCCACGATCGAGCGCCTTTGGACCATCACGCGCAGCTTGGCGCGTATCGTGATACGCACATGGCGGCAACCGGACGTGAGCATTTGGGAATTTCGCACGAACCCGGGTCATTTCACATTTTCGAAAATGCTGTGCTGGGTGGCGCTCGACCGGAGCGCCAAAATCGCCGATCTGTTGGGCATGGGCAGCAAGACGCAACTTTGGCGTTCCGAACGGGATCTCATCCGCGAGGACATTTTCGCCAACGCCTGGTCTGAAAACATCGGAGCCTTCACGCAGCGTTATGGCCGCGAGAGCCTGGACGCGTCCGTCCTGCTGATGGCCTCTTACGGTTTCATTGAGCCAACGGACGCGCGCTTCATCGCGACCGTCCGAAAGATCCGCAAGGAACTATGCCGTGACGGCTTGATGTTCCGGTATAAGGATGACGACGATTTCGGCACGCCGACCTCCTCTTTCACAGTCTGTTCTTTCTGGATGGTTAAAGCGTTGTGGCAGATCGGCGAACGGGAAGAGGCTGAAGCCATGTTCATCCGACTTCAGTCTTATGCGAACCATCTGGGCCTTTTCAGCGAAGATCTGGATTTCGCGACAAAGGAGCAGTTGGGCAACTTCCCCCAAGGCTACTCGCATCTCGCACTCATTGACTGCGCGCTGACGTTGGGAGACAAAGCGTCAGGCGCGCCACCGCTTTTCGCACGCTGACCGCCGTTCGCCCGGAGAAATCTCTCCATCGGGCGCTCCTGCCGCAGACATCCCGCCGAGAGGCCTCCCTCTTCCGCAGGCGACTCCAGCCGCCGAAAAACCTAATTTTTGCCGCAAGTTAAAACAAGCTGGCCATTTGGCGATTATGCGATAAAATCAACGACATGAGATTGATTATCATAGCAAATCGGTTACCGGTCAAACTGACGCATTCCGAGGGGACTTACGTATCCAAGCGCAGTGAAGGCGGGCTTGCCACAGGGTTAGCCTCTCTCTCCGGAAAGATAGAAACCCATTGGATTGGCTGGCCCGGCACCTGCGTTAACAGCAAAGAGGATCGGGACGTCGTCACAGAGCTGTTGGCGCAGAATCATTTTCATCCGGTTTACCTCACATCCGAGCAGATTGAGTACTACTACGAAGGCTACTGCAACAACATCATTTGGCCGCTATGCCACTACTTCTTTTCCTTTATCCAATACGACGTGAAAACGTGGAAATCGTATCGCGACACGAATCGCCTGTTCTTTGAGACGGCGCTCCCCCTGCTGCGGCCCGATGACCATGTCTGGATTCAGGACTACCACCTGATGCTGCTGCCGCAGATGCTCCGCGAGGCCCTGCCCAATCTCTGCATTGGTTACTTCCACCATATTCCTTTCCCCTCATTCGAACTCTTTCGCGTTTTGCCCGAGCGGGCAGAGATCCTTCGCGGTCTGTTGGGCGCGGATCTGATCGGCTTCCACACGCACGACTACATGCGCCATTTCATCAGCGCGGCATACCGCGTACTGGGTGCCGACTGCGACTTAGACGAGATCCGCTGCAACGGACGGCTCTCGCAGGTGAACGCCTTCCCGATGGGCATCAACTTCCGCCAGTTCCACGAGGCCGCCCTGCGAACGCCCGTGCACGCGCTGGCCGAACTCTTCCGCAAAAAATATGGTGCCCTTAAACTGATATTGTCCGTTGATCGGCTGGACTACAGCAAAGGCGTCCTGCACCGACTCAAAGGTTTCGCGCTCGCACTGGAAACCCGCCCCGAAATGCGAGGACAGGTCTCGCTGATCATGCTGGTCGTCCCCTCCCGAGCCACCGTGCCCGAATACGCCGAATTAAAAAAGAAGATCGACGAGATGATCGGCGCGCTGAACGGACGCTATGCGACTCTGAACTGGACGCCGGTCCATTACTACTACCGCAGTTTCACTCAAGACCGGCTTCTGGCTCTTTACCATGTGGCCGATATCGCGCTCGTGACCCCGCTGCGCGACGGCATGAACCTCGTCGCAAAAGAGTACGTGGCGGCGAAACGCGACAAACCCGGCGTGCTGATCCTGAGCGAGCGCGCCGGCGCGGCGATCGAGCTCACCGATGCGCTGTTGGTGAACCCGAACAGCGCGGAGGAGATCAGCGAGGCTATCGCGACGGCGGTGGCCATGCCCGTCAATGAACAGATGGAACGGTTGCGGCACATGCAGTCGCTGATCGCGCATCAGAACGTGGACAAGTGGGCTACGGATTACCTCGAAGCGCTGAGGGTGATTCATCTTAGAAACCGCCTGTTGCAACAGGCGCGCATCGTCCCGCACCACGTTCGCGAAATCGAGGCCCTCTACACGCAGGCCTGCTCCCGCCTGCTGATCCTCGACTACGATGGCACACTGACGCCGCTGCGCAAACAGCCCGAAGAAGCGATCCCCAGCCAATACGTTCTCGATGTTCTCGCACGACTCGGCGAGGATACGCGCAACACCGTGGTGGTCTGCAGCGGGCGCGATCGCGACACGTTGGACCGTTGGCTGGGCGAGCTGCCGATACGACTGGCCGCCGAACACGGCGCCTTTTACAAGGAAAACGGCATCTGGTACGGCATGGCCGAAAACGAGACGGTGTGGGACAAGGAGGTGCTGGCCGTGATGAAACACATCACGAACCAAACGCTGGGGTCGCGCATCGAAAAGAAACGCACCACGCTCGTCTGGCATTACCGCAACTGCGACGCTTGGCTGGCGGACCTCCGCGAGAAACAGCTCATCAATGCGCTGATGCCGCTCTGTACGACCTTGGGGCTGAACATCATGCGAGGCAACAAGGTCGTGGAGGTCAAAGCCTCCAACATCAACAAGGGGACGGAAGCGCTGCGCCTGCTGCACGAACGCGCCTACGCGTTCGTTCTGGCGATGGGCGACGACATTACGGACGAAGACATGTTCCGCGTGCTTCCTCCCGAGGCGATCACCGTGCATGTCGGCGATTTTTCGCAGACCGCCCGCTACACACTGAGCCAGCAATCCGATGTCGTGCCGTTCCTTCACGCATTGGCGGAAGCGCGCAGCGCGATCACTCAATGATGACGGCGAGTCCGCCGGCTTTCGCCATGAGCAGGCTGAGGCTGTCGCCCGTCTTCACGCTGCGGACTTCTTTGACCGCCGGACGGAACCCGTCGGTTTCGGTTTCGGCATCGCGGAAGAGCGTGGCGGTATAGGTCTTTCCGGGCGCGAGAAAGTCCAGAATCACCGGCGCCGTGTAAGCCTCTTCGCCGGCCATGCCTCCGATGAACCATACGGCTCCGCTGCGGCGCGCCGTCACAATGTGATGCCCCACCTTGGCATCAAGCACGCGCGTCTCGTCCCAATTCATCGGCACACGGCGCATGAACGCCACCTCGTCGCCGATATGGTTGGGGCCCTTGGAAACGAGTTCGCGCGTGCCTCCGCGGACAACGGCGGTCGGCCCGCGGAAAACCACGAAAAAGGCCATACCGTGAGCGTGACTCTTGTTCTTGGCGTAGATATAGGGCGTGAAATCGAACGGCCCGGCCAGACAGCGCGTGAAAGGCATGATCACGTCTTGTCGCACAGGATGATTGCCCTCTTGTCCGCCGCCTCCTTCACAGATCATCAGGTTGGGATAGGTGCGCTCCATGCCGTCAGGCACATGAGCGTCATGAACACAGAGCCAAAGTTTATGGCGTGCGGCGGTCTCGATCATTTTCCTGATCCAGTCCGTCTGTTCGGCAGTGCCGTAGCGCACGAAACCGGGCTTGAGCCCGGCGAGGCCCCATGATCGATACACGGCAAAAAGCTTGTCCATGTCGTGCGCCCGCAGCACGTCACCGTGCATATAGAGGCAAACGCCTACGTTGCGCTCGCGGGCGAACGTCACCAAGCGGGGCAGGTCAAGGTCGACGACCGTATGAGAATCCTTCCAGTCCGGACGATACGGCACACGTCCT
The DNA here is from genome assembly GCA_964612775.1 of uncultured Lentisphaeraceae bacterium. Taxonomy (GTDB): domain Bacteria; phylum Verrucomicrobiota; class Kiritimatiellia; order RFP12; family UBA1067; genus DAOPZC01. The sequence continues at coordinate 19 of CAZTDL010000270.1, read as the reverse complement.
TTAGCCACGGTATAGGGAT
>CAZTDL010000269.1:0-6230 GCA_964612775.1 uncultured Lentisphaeraceae bacterium | reverse complement strand
GGCTTCTCCTGACAGGCGCGGGGACGAAGACGCTCGCGGGCACGAACAGCGCCGAATCGCTGCTCGTCGTCGCGGGCGGCACAGTCGCCTTCGCGTCGAACGCCGTCCATGCGGCGCACGTCACGGTCACGAACAACGCGACGCTCGCCTTCGGTAACGCGACCGCGAACGGTGCCCAATCCCTCACGGTCGGCAACGGCGCAACGTGCGGTTGTCTGCAATTCACGGCGGGCGAGATACCTGTCGTCGTGAACGGCGACGTCACGATCAACAACGCGCGCATCGTGCTTTCCGGCGACTTTCCGGCCGGTGCCGCGTCTTACACGCTCCTCAAGACGTCGGGGACGCTTTCAGCGGCCTCCGTCGAGGCCTGGCAATCGGCCTTCGTGAAGAGCGGACTCGCGGACGATGCATACGCGACGTTCACGACGGACGTCGTCGACGGCGTCACGAGCCTCGAAATGACGGTAACCGCGTCCGAGTCCCTCGTCATCCGACTGGACGACATGAACGCGACGTCGAACGTTACCGAGTCCATCACATTTGGGACGAGTCAAACGCTCACGACGATCATCGCGACGAATTCAACGCTCAACGTGAACGGCCCCGTGATGTACGGCGCGCTCGTCAAGCAGGGCGACGGCCGGACGACGCTCGCTTCGGCGGAGAACGCGTTCTACGGCGGCGTCACGGTTTCGGACGGCGTGCTCGCGCCCGCGTCTCTCGCGGCGCTCGGCTGCGGCAAGTTCTCCGATTTCTCGCCGGTTCCGTCCCTCACGCTCACCGGCGCGGCGCTCGAACTCCCGGCGGACGATCCGGGCGCGCTCGGTTACCAACTCAAATACAATCCGACGTCGTCCGATCTTTCGCCGGTCGTCATCAAGAGCGAATCCGATCTCATGATCGACTCCCTCACCACCTCTGCAGGACTTCTCGTGAAACGCGGCTCCGGACGCCTCGTGATCGAGGCATCGGGCTCCGTTGCGCTCGGCTCGACCGCAGGGCTGGACGTGAAGAATAGTGGCACGCCCAATTCGTCGCAAGTCACGTTCGGTTCGGGGGGATTGCCCTCCGGCAGTTGGACGACGCTCACGATTGCGGAAGGCGAACTCGTTCTCAGAGGAACGTCCGACTCCGCCGCTTTTACCATGTCCGGAACGGCTGCTTCGTACGTGGGCATCCCCGTGGCAACCGTCGCGGCGCAGCCGGGGCTCGTCGTCGATCACGCGTCGGCCACGCTGCAGAGTGTCAACCACTTCCACCTCGGATCCGGATGCGCGTCGACGCGCACCGCCGCGACGGCGCCGTACCTCGTCCTCACGAACGGGGCGACGTTGAACGTGACGAGTTTCCGGTGCGCGTTGTACGCCTCCGGGTGCGCGCCGAAGGTGCGTGTGGACGATTCGACGCTCGACGTGAGCGAGTACGTGTACGTTTTGGAGTCCGGTACGGAAGGCGACGAACCCACGTACCGGTTCACGAACGGAGCGAAACTGCTTGCCCCTTACGATTCGAACGCCAATCACGCGTTGGTCTTCGGCAGCCGCCCCGTCACACTCGAATTCGACGCCTCTTCGTTCGAAGGGCGAGGGAATGCGTATAACGGCAACGGCAAAGTCCGGATGACCGGTGCCTCGGGTTCCGGCACGATGATCTTTAAAAACGGGTCGACGTTCAAGTGCGATGCGGTCGGGTGCGAAACGACGGCGCCGCTGACGCTTCGGTTCGACGATTCCGCATGGCTTCCGGGCACCAACGATTATACGTTCACGACGCTGGACGCGGCGTACGCATCGTCTCTTAAGATCGAGACGACGGGCGGCGGATTGAAACTCGCGCCGCCTGCGGATAAGGTCTGGACGATGTCGACGGCGGTGACGGGAGACGGCGGTCTCGTGAAGAACGGCGCGGGCACGCTCGCGTTCACCGGCACGGCGACCCTGAATTTCGACGGCACGCTCGACATTCGCGAGGGCGCGGTGTCGATCGCGGCGGGCGCGGCGAAATCCGGCGTGAAACTGACGGGTTCGGGCACAGTGACGAACGCGACGCTGATCGCCGCGACGATTCTTGCGCCGCTCGGATCGAACAACACCGTCACCGAAATTCTCACGTTCAAAGACGGCACGTTCGTCGGCACGACCCTTGTCGATTTCGGACGCGCCTCAACGAATAAGATCGAGCGTCCGTTCCCGACCGTGACGGTTGCGAGGTGGTCGGGGGCCTCTGCGCCGAATGTCTCAGGGTGGAAACTCACCGGTACGGGCGAACCGCTGGTCGCCGGCGTGTTTTCGATTGCCGGCGATGAAATCCGCGTGACCCCCCCGTGTTATCGGGATGGTGATCAGTCTACGGTAACGGAAGGACCGACGAACACGATGAAAAATCTGATTTTGCCGATGGTTCTGCTTGCTCTCGCGGCGGGCTGTGACAAGGGTTTCGTTTTACACGTCTCGCCGAGAGGTGACGACGCGAATCCGGGCACGGCGGAAAAACCGTTGGCGACGCCTGCGGGTGCCCGCGACGCGTTGCGGACGTATCGCGCGAAGAAAGGCGGTCTGCCGCCCGGCGGCGTGGCGATCGAATTCGCGAACGGCGAATACCGGATGACGGAAGCGTTGACGCTCGGCGCAGAGGATTCCGGCACGTCCGACGCGCTGATCGTGTGGCGGGCGGCACAGCGAGGGAAGGCCGTGTTCAGCGGTGCCGCGGACGTGACGGGCTGGAAAACGGTTTCGGATCCGACCGTCCTCGCGCTGTTGCCCGCAGCGTCGCACGGGAAAGTCCTCGTCGCCCGCCTGCCGGGAACGGAACCGATTCCCGACTTCGGCGGCGGTTCGGAGGAGTGCTATTCCAAACGGCTCAACTTCCCCTGGTGGCTCTATCAGGACGGGCATCGGCTCGACTGCGCCCGCTGGCCGAACGCTCCCGCGACGCTCGCGGCGTCCGAGGAAGGTTACGTTTTCACCGGCGAGACGATCGGCGGAGAAACGGCGCAGGGGTCGCTCGGCCCGCGTTCGCAGTCCGGCGTGTTCCGTTTCCGTTCGCCGAAACTCGCAGCGTGGGCGAAAGAACCGGAACTCTGGGCGTACGGTCTCTTTCTGCACGAGTACGCGGACATGAAGATGCCCGTGACGAACATCGACGTCGCGGCCGAAACGATTTCGCTCGACAACCGGTATTATCCGCGCGGGTTCAAACGCCACGCGCCGTTCTACGTGTTCAACGCGCTTTCGGAACTCGATAAACCCGGCGAATGGGTGCTTGACCGCGCCGCACGGAAAATTTACCTCTGGCCCCTCAAGGACATTGCGGCGCAACCGCCCGTCCTAGGGAAAACGATGTATTTGGTCGCGGCGACGAATCTCGCCTGCACGGCCTTTGAAGGACTGGTCTTTGAATACCCCCGTCGCGATGCGCTCCTTTTCGCGAATTCGTCGAACATCGCCGTGCGCGCGTGCGCCGTGCGGCAGACGGGTGCCTGGGGCGTCACGGTGACGGGCGGAACGGCGGCGCGCGTCGAAGGATGCGACCTCACCGATCTCGGCGAAGGCGGCGTGCGGCTTTCCGGCGGCGATCCGGAGACGCTCGCGCCCGCGCGGCACGCGGCGGACAACAACCGCATCTCGCACTACGGCCAAGTGATCCCGAGCTACCGGCCGGGCATATCGCTCTCGGGCGTCGGCTGCGAAGCGACGCACAACCTCATCCACCACTCGGCGCATCAGGGCGTCTGGTTCAACGGCAACGACCACCGGATCGCCTTCAACGTGATCCATGACACCTGCCTCTACAACGACGACGCGGGCGCGATCTACTGCTGCCAGCGCGACTGGACAAAGCGCGGCACGGTGATCGAACACAACCTTGTTCACATGATCGGCAAACAGCCGTGTGCAACGGCGGACGATGCCGTCTACCTCGACGATTTTTCGAGCGGCAACGTTGTCCGGGGCAACATTTTGAACCGCGCGTCGCTGGGCGTACACGTCGGCGGCGGCAACGGGAACGTCGTTGAGAAGAACGTGATCTGCGGGACGGAACGCGCCGTTTTGCTCGGCGGTCGGCGCGGGACGCATTTCGGCGGGGTCCACGATCAAGGCGCGAAGAGTTATCTTTATCAGAAGATTCTCAAGAACCGGACGCTCATCGAATCCGAGCCGCGCCTTTCGCGGTATCCGGAGCTCACGCGGCTCTTCACGGTCACGAACTTCGCGCTCGCGCACGATCCGCTTTTCAACCGCATTTCGGACAACGTCTTCGGCGCAAGCGGTCCGTTTAGCTGTCCTCTCCGCAGCGATATCGCGCCGTATCTGACGGAGACGAACAATCTCGACGTCGCGGGAGACCCGGGGTTCACCGATTACCCGCGCCTCGATTTCTCTCTGAAACCCGATTCGCCCGCGCGGAAGGTGATCGGCGGCGACACGCGTTTCGCCGAAATGGGTCTTTACGCAAGTCCGTGGCGCTTCTCACCGCCGGTCAAGTATGGCGAAGGCGTGACGTACCCGCAAGGCGCGCCGCGGCGGACGTACACGGCGGCGGTACGCGTCGACTTCATTTACGGCGGCCAACTGCCGGAAGGGGAGACGGCGATGGCGGAGGATTTCGAGAACTGCGAGCTGCTTGCGTCGCAGAAAGGACGGCGCGTATACGCGGCCTTCGGCGTACCGGATTTCGCGGAGTGGAAGGAATACACCTGCGCGTTCACGCCGCGCTTCGACTGCAAAATCGCTCTCTCGCTTTCAGGCGCGTTCGGCGACAAAACGTGGTACGATGATTTCCGCGTGACGGGAACGGAACTGAAAGATGCGGGGTTCGAGGGCACCGCGAAAGGCGGCGTGTGGCGTACGGACGGGATTCCGCGCGAGGCGTACGGGAACGTCACGGATCCGTGCGGACTCGTCAAAGACGTTCGGGCGGCGCAAGGCGGCGGCATGGCCGCCGCATGCCACGAGCGGCAGACGGGACAAACGGTGCTGCTCCGGAAAGGCCGCCGCGTGACGGTGACGTTCAAAGCAAGGGGATTCTGAAAAGGAAGACGAAACATGAAAAAGACAGTTGGCGCGCTCGGCGCGCTACTCACGGGGGCCGCGCTGGCGCTCGAACCGTTCCCGAACATCTCCGCGCCGCGGGCGCTTACGAAGGGACCGCACGACCATTTCCTCGCGAACTATTTCGCGATCAACGCGTGGAGTTCCGATCTCCGTTACGTCGCCGTGCTGGAGACGGATCTGAACGGACGTCTCCCCGAGGCGAACGAACGCTGCACGCTCGGACTCGTCGACACACAGGACGGCGACACGTTCATCCCCGTCACGACCACCGCCTGCTGGAATTTCCAGGAAGCGGCGATGTTCCACTGGCTGCCCGGCGAGAAGGACACGTTCGTCTTCAACGACAACCGGAACGGCAAGTTCGTCGCGGTGGTGATGAACTGGAAAACGAAAGCGGAGCGGATCATCCCGTATCCCGTGAGCGCGGTTTCGCCGGACGGCACGAAGGCGATCTCGCTCAACTACGCGCGGCTTTATCTGACACGTCCCGATTACGGTTATGCCGGAGACGGACAGGACGCGCGTGAGACCGTGACGTGGCCGGAGGACGACGGCCTGTGGCTCGTGGATCTCAAGACCGGCGAGGCAAAACTGATTCTTTCGGTGGCGCAAGGCCAAGGCAAAATGCCGCCGCTGAAGACCAAAAAGGGCGGTCTCGCCTACTATTGCCACACGGTGTTCAGCCGCGACGGGAAGCGCGTGTTCTTCCTTGCCCGAAGCGTGGACTGGTTCGACAAGGTCAACCACAAGATTCCCGCTTGGCAGACGACGAGCTTTACGGTGAAGACGGACGGCACGGAACTCCGCCGTTGTTTTCCGGACGGCTGGGGCGGTTCGCATTTCAACTGGCTCGACGATAAGACGATGGCCGTCACCGTCTATCCGCCGGCCAAGGCGGGCGGCGTTTTCGGTCGTCACGTGAAGTTCACCGTGGGCGAAGAGGAGAAGGTCCGCGTGATGGCGCCGGGTCTTCTCGACTGGGACGGGCACTGCGTGTGGAGCCCGGACGGCAAGTGGATGTCGACGGAAGGGTACTACGACAAGAACTACAATCGGCAGTGGGCGTTGCTGCGGACGGAGGACGAGGCGGTGAAATCCGTCGGGGAATTCTTCGTGCCGGAAGCGTACAGGCCCACGTATTGGCGGTGCGACCTCCACGCGCGCTGGCGGCCG
>CAZTDL010000268.1:0-6231 GCA_964612775.1 uncultured Lentisphaeraceae bacterium | reverse complement strand
CGAGAACACCACGCCCTCCACAGACACGCCCTGAGCGCGCAGAACGCACACCGCGAGTTGGCTGTCCAATCCGCCGGAGAGCAGACACAACCCTCGCCCGCGCCGAACCGCCGTGGCGGATTCGGCTGCGCCGCCCGTCTGATCGGAATCGCTATTCAAAACAGTTTCTCCCCAAGTCGCTTAAAGACTTCCCGCACGGCCTCAAGACCAAACAGCACGAGCGCGGCAAAATATAAAATTGTGACCAGATTGCTGACATGCCCCAGCAGTATGAAAAGCCCGTCCTTCTGCAACAGCCCGAGCGACAGGAACAGCAACGTGATCGCCGGCAAGGTGTTGCTGAACGGCACCAAGCCGAAAGGGGCCATAAGCAAAACCGCCCCCAGCACCAAACCGCCATTACTCATCCACGTCGCAACGCTGTTGGACGCCAAACCGCACAGCCGAAAGGGTCGGCACACACGCTCCAAACGGTGAAGCCACTTGCTTCCCTTATTGAGACCGTCGCGGATTTTATCGGACGGCAACGCGTGTTGGGCAATACGCTTCGGCATCCACAGGTTACGGTTCAAAAGACGGCTGACGCCAACGAGCAGGATAGCGCCGCCAAAAACAGTGCTGACGCCCGGGATCGAAACGGGAACCATAAAAATCAGTGTCAGGAGGATGGTCAGGAGCAACAATCCGTCAGGTCCCACAAGATCGCGAATCTCAGCCACCGTCACCCTGTCCGAGGGCAACCGGGCAATCACGCCTTGAAGTCTTTCGCCGAAAGGCTCAACCTGACGTTGACTCGCCCGGCCGCCACACGTCGCAGAACGTTCACCCATGGTTTTACCGTATTTCCTCGTGTCGATTGAAGATTTCTTTCTCTGCCCGAATCGGGTATTCTTAAAACGATATGGAAGGAGGATAAAGCATGGTTTTCCGTATGTCCATAATGAACCCTCTGCTCTCGATCATTTTTTTTGCCGCGTTGCGACTGTACTCGGACATTGCGGCGTCGGCCCTCCGCCACGCCGGCGCGCCACTCGACACCTCTATCCAAAACGAGGCGGACCGTGCCGTCGGCCAAGCCGTTCTCTGGCTCTGCGCGCAACAGCACCCGGACGGTTCGTGGGGAGCCTCGAATCGCGTTCAGACAACATCGATGGCCGTATGCGCGCTGAAAGCATCGCGCCGGAGTGCCGCGCGCGAGCCCGCCATCCGCGCCACACTCTGGCTGGGCGGCACCGTCACCAACCGCATAGAAAGCCTCGACACTCATGCGTGGCGATTCCTCGCCCTCTTCCTCGCCTTGCCCGAAACGTCCGAGCGCACCGCGCTGTTGCTGCGGTTGAAAGCCTCCGCGCAGTTCGCGTTCGCAGGCGCGACCGGTCACCAACAGAGGTTCTGGCAAGAAACCGTTGCCGCCGCAGGATTGGGGGCAACGCCCGCGCCGGCATGCGGCGCATCAAACCGTCTTGCGCGGGTGGCGGCAGACTGGCCTTCCTGTCTGACAAACAATGCCGGCGCATGGCACTTGGCCCGCCTCATCAATCGCGACGGAAGAGGCCAGCTCATCGACGGCAATACGCCGCTCGACTGGCGCACCGATCTCGCCCGCCAAGTGATCGACACACAACGTCGCGACACCCTGAACGGCTGTTACTGGAACGCGCAGGGGCAGGACGGGAAAATCACGGAAACCGCTTTGGGGATTCTGTCGCTTCTGGAACTTTAACGAAATAACGTATTGCCTCTTTTTCTCATAATTAGGTATGATCATCACATAATGTGATGTGTTTTTTGTGTCAAGGAAGCGGTGGCTATTATGGACAGGAAAATAAGAGTTGGCATGGCCGGCGGCGGAGCCGAGTCCTTCATGGGCAGCATCCATCGCGCCGCCATCGAACAGAGCGGCTGCGTCGAGCTGGTCTGCGGCGCATTCGGGTCCACCCGCCAAAGCTCTTTCGAAACGGGCAAGTTGTTGAAACTGCCGACACGCCGCGCGTATGGCACTTACCGCGACATGTTTCGGCGCGAGGCCACGCTTCCTGAAAATGAACGGATGGATTTTGTCACGGTGCTGGCCCCCAACGCCATGCACTACCCGGTCGCCATGTCATCCATTGACGCGGGATTTCCGGTTTTCAGCGAGAAGCCTTTCACCTGTAACATGGATGAAGCCCTGAACCTCACGCGCAAGCAACAGAGCAGAGGACTCGCCTATGGGATTGCCATGGTCTATCCGGGTTATCCGATGCTTCAAAAAGCGAGGGGGCTGATACACGATGACAAGGCCATCGGCACCATTCGGAAAATCGTCACCCGTTATCCGCTCGGCTGGCTCGCCCAGCGGCTCGAAACCGCCGGCAATAAGCAGGCGGGCTGGCGTACCGATCCGCGCCGATGCGGTCCGGCAGGATGCCTGATCGACCTCGGCATCCACTGCTTCTATCTGACGGAATGGCTTTCCGGTTTGGCCGTCAGCGAGGTGTGCGGGGATCTGCGGGCCACGGTGCCCGGACGTATCCTCGATGACGACTGCAGCATTCTGGTGCGCTTCGATTCAGGAGCACGCGGCATTTTTATTGCGAGCCAGATTGCGACGGGGCTGATGAACGGATTATCGATTGAGGTGATCGGCGATAAGGGCGCACTCGTCTGGTCGCAACACGAACCCGACCATCTTTTTCTGCGGAGTACCGACGGCGCGCCGCAGGTCCTGACGGGCGGCGTGGCGGCGGAGCCCGCCGCGAATGCGCCCTCGCCTCACGGCAATAACGCGGCCTATATTGCGGCGTTAGCCTCCGCCTACCGCGCTTTCGCCGACCAAATCACCTCAACAAAAACCAAGAAGACTGCCACCGGGCCGTCAGGCTTCATGACCATTGCGGAAGGCCTCCGGGCGGTCGTTTTTGTGGACGCCGTGATCAAAAACACGGCTGCGCCCGAAGAGGGCTCGCCACAGCCAGACAAGTGGACGCCTTTTATCGTGCCGCCCATCCCCGAGCTGTAGCCCTGAAAAAACATATTTGCAACGGCGGCTTCGGGCTTGAGCCGTTGATCATTCCTGCTTATACTGTCTTCCAAACTTAAATGTGTAAAGCTTGTTGAGCGTAGCGGATCTCGTCAGCGTCCGTCCTGCTCAAAAGGCCGAGCACGAGGGAGAATCCATGAAATTGAGTTCATTGACACACTTGACCCGTCGCAACTTCGTGAAGACCGCCGCTGCGGGCGCGTCTCTCACGTCTCTGCCGGGAATCCTCAAAGCCCAGCAGGCCCCTTCCCAAAACGTCGCGGGCGCCAACAACCGCATCAACGTCGCCTGCGTCGGCTTTTCCGATCGTTTTCAGAACGCGCTCTTACCCTCTTTCCTCAAGTCAAACAAAGAGCTGAATTTCGATATGGTCGCGCTGGCGGACCTCTGGAGCGTGCGCCGCGAAGAGGGAAAAACCAAGATCGAAGAGAAAATCGGGCATGGAATCGACGTCTATAAGAGCGACGAGGATCTCTACGAGAGAGCAAAAAATGTCGATGCGGTCATCATCTCGACCGCCGATTTCCAACATGCCAGACACACCGTCCATGCCGTCAAAGCCGGCAAGGACACCTACACCGAGAAGCCGATGGCGGAAGACATGGACGCGGCCAATGCCGTGCTCGACGCCGTCAAAGATGCGCGCAAAGCCAACAACAGAGGGGGAGCGATCGTCCAGATCGGTTCTCAGCGTCGCAGCGGCAACGCCTACCATATCGCCAACGATTACATCCGCTCAGGCAAATTCGGCGACATCACCTATGTCGACCTCTGCTGGAACGTCAACCAGCCCCGCCGCTGGCGCCGCGACGAAAAGCTTGTCGCCAGCCTGAAGGAAGCCGACACCGACTGGAAGCGCTGGCTGCTGGATCGTCCGATGGCCGATTTCGATCCGCGCAAGTATCTCGAGTTCCGGCTCTTCTGGCCCTATTCGTCCGGCATCCCCGGCCAATGGATGTGCCATCAGATCGATACGGTCGCCTGGTTCACCGGTTTTGACTTCCCCCGTTCCGCCATGGCCAGCGGTGGCCTGTACGCGTGGAAAGACGGAAGACAGAGTTTCGACACGTTCACCACCTTGCTCGAATACGGTCCCGACAATGATCCGACCAAGGGCTTTCAGGCTGTCTTCAGTTCGCGTCAGACAAATGCCGCCCGCGGAAACGTCGAGAAGTATCACTCCCCCATCGGCACGATCGACCTGATCAAAGGCACCGTTTCCAACGAAGGCGTCGAGGGCGTGAAGCTGGAGACCAAGAAACTGGGCGAGACCGAGGTTGCAGCGACCGCAGCCAACACCGGTGCCGGCAATATGGAAGTCGCGCACATGCGCAACTGGATGGAATGTGTGCGATCGCGCAATCGTCCGAACGCTCCGATCGAGGCGGGGTACAGCCATGCCGTGGCGCTCATCATGTCGAACGCTTCTCTGCGTACGGGCAGGAAGGCCACGTTTGACAAAGCCTTGAGACAAGTCATCGCCGGCGGCAAGGTGTTCAAGGGTTATTGAGAACAGAGTGCCCGATGAAATGCGAGTGCCGCGGAAAACTGATTAATCTCAAGAGCCGCGGCCTATTGTTTCATTTTTTACGTTCATTCTTTAAAAACGGACAGGTTATCTCATGCACCTTAACCGCAGAATGTTTATTCAATCCATCTCCGTCGCCGGCGCGACCGCTTTGGCCGGTTGCCGTAGCGCCTACGCGCAATCCGCCGCACAGATCAAATTCGGCGTATGCACTGGCCCCGACAAAGCCGAGAAACTCAAAGCCATCGGTTTTGATTTCATCGAAGGCGGCGTATCCAGTACGCTCAAACCTACCCTGTCGGACGCGGAGTTCGCGCCGGAGCTGGCGAAGCTCAAAGCGTGTGCGCTACCGTTTCAGTCCTGTAACGGTTTCATCCCGAAAGAATTCCGGCTCACGGGTCCCGACGCAAACCACGGGCCCGCATTGGAGTATGCCGTCAAGGCCTGCCATCGCGCGGACCAAGCGGGCATTCCTTTCATCGTCTTCGGCAGCGGCGGAGCGCGTAATCTTCCCAAAGATTTCGATGCCTCCAAAGGCAAAGCCCAATTTATCGAGTTCTGCCAGAAACTCGGCGACCGCATCAAAGAATGCAACGTCACCATCGTGCTTGAGCCTTTGAACAAGGGCGAATGCAACATTCTGAATTCCGTCACGGAAGGCATTGAGTACGTCGACGCCATCAAACGCCCACGCGTCCGGTTGCTCGCCGACTTCTATCACATGATGAAAGAGAACGAGGGACCGGGCGCGATCCGCAAGGCGGGCGCACGTATCGGCCATTGCCACATCGCCGAGCTGGAAGGCCGCAAGGCCCCCGGCACCAAAGGCGAAGATCTGAGGGGCTTCTTCAAGGCGCTGCGAGAGATCGGATATAACGGCGGCGTCTCCTGCGAATGCGGCTGGCCTAAAGAAAACATCGAGGACGCGTGGAAAAAAGCTCTCGCCACCATGCGTGAGCAATCGAAGGCCTAACGTCCTTTTCGCGCAAAAAGCGCGTTTACACGACACAGGTTCAACTGTCAGCGTTCGAGAGCCATCTTCTGCGATGAGCGCTGACGTTTGAACGTTTGGCGTGAAATGATTCGGAGCAGAAAATGACACACATAATTTTTCCGCTCGCCGAGACATATGTTCATTATTTGCATGATCACGCGTCTTCCTTTCGCGAACGTCACGATGCCTACCGCGCCGGGTTCCATTGGACCGAACGTCACTTGCAATGTCTCTGGTTTGACGACCGCTATCGGCCGACCGCGTTTCCTCTTCCCGGCGGCGAAACGGTTACCGTTCTTGATCCCGGCGAATGGAATCTGGAAGCCGGCCCCGATTTCCTGAACGCCACACTTCTGATTCAGCCCGGCATGCGGCAACTGCGCGGCGATGTTGAAATTCACGTTCACCCCTCCGACTGGGATGCGCACAAGCACAGTGAAGATCCTTCTTACGCCCATGTGATCGCGCACGTCACATGGTTTTCGGGCCCCGCGCCGCGCACCCTTCCGCAGGGGATCTGCCCGCTCTCCTTGGCAGAACCCATTCTCGCCAATCGCAGTCTCTCGCTCGACGATATCGACCTTAAAGCCTACCCGCATGCGGTTCTGCCCGCCACGGCGCGACCGTGCGAAGCCGCGTTAAAGAACGCGCCCGACCGTGCCAGAGCCGTTCTCGCCGCGGCGGGAC
>CAZTDL010000267.1:0-6234 GCA_964612775.1 uncultured Lentisphaeraceae bacterium | reverse complement strand
GGTCAACTGGAAACCGAGTTGCGCGTTGTGGCCGTGACTGCACGTGCCGAAAGGATCTGCTTTGAAGAGAAAATGCACGTCGTCGCGGCTGTCGAGAAGCGTGTCGTGCAGGCTGGCGAGACCTGTGCCTCGGAAGATTTTGGACGGCGGCCAGTCATTCGGCGGCAAGGGTGCCGGCAGCGGCGGCAGATTGGCCATGTAAAGAAAACCTGTCCAGCCGCCGGGGGCCTTGGTTTTGGTTTGCTCAAGCCACCAGGTCCAGTGTGCGGCGGCCGCGGCATCTTTCGGGTCCGCGCCTTTCATGCGGGCGAAATAGTGGAGAAACCCGCAGTTGACGGGTCTGTAGGAGAGGTCGCCGAAGCCGGAGGCGGGCGTGTTGGGCGGCACCACATAGAGCGGAAGGTTGCCGATCTGGGCGAAGAACGGTTTCTTCAGCCCGTCGATGCCGAGCGCGCTGTGGGCGACCTGCATCCACGCGGTGACCTTTGACATGTAACCGGTGAGATAGCTTGCGCCTTCGTGCCAGCCGCCGTCGTCGTCCGACCAGACGGGATAAGCGGCATAGAATTTGTTCACCGCGTAGTCGAGCCAAGTCTCGGCCTCGGGCACTTCGCCGTAGAGGGCGATGCCGACCTCGGCGAGCTTATGCCAGATGCGGTTGCCGTGGCTGTTGTAGGGGCGGGTTAGGTGGCCATTACCCTGGCCGACCTCGCCACTTTTCCAGGCGTCCGCCACACGCCGCCGCCAGACTTTTCGGAAAGCGGCGCGGTCCACGTCCGTGAGCGTGTCGTAGGCCCAGTCATAAGCGCGCACGGGGTGATAGAGCATGGCTTTGCCCGCCTCGCAGTTGAGTGCGAAGTTGCTGGGTCCGTCGGGATCCCATGCGGCGAGGGCCATGATGCATTTTCGGGCGGCCTCGCCGTATTTGGCCTCCTGCGTGATGAGCCAGACGAAGGCCAGCGTTTCGGCTTCCTGTCCGGCCTTGTCGGAGGTCGTTCGGTTGGGCCACCAGTATTTGATCGCTTCATCGTTTTCTTTGTCGCGGGCGGATCCCCGATGCGAGGGCTCGGGTGTCGGGCCCTGCCTGATGAGTTTGTCGGCTTCCTTGCGGAGCGAGGTGAAGAGGGCGGCGGCGGGTCCGGCATTCGTGGCGGCGGCTCGCAGGCGCGGCAGATCTTCCGGGCGCATAAAGAGGCGAGGATGGTTTTTCGGCAGACTTTCCTGCTGCCGGGCGCGTGTCGGCATCGGGAAAAGGACGGCGGAATCCGTGATGGTGACGGAACGGGAGACGCTCCAGCCCGAGACCTTTCTGTCGGCCGTTATGAACCGATAGCGCCAATGCCAGGAGCCCGTCGCAAACGGGGTGTGGTGGGTATAGACGCACCACGGGACGTTTGTGGCCGAGAAGGCCTTCGCGAAGTCGGGCGTGCGCGCCCATTGCACCTCGTAGGCGGCGGCGCGTTTGTCATGAATCCAAGTAAACGAGGGCGGGTTCATGACGGCGGTCGAACCGTCGGACGGGCGGTAGCCCCATTCGTCGGGCAGCGCGGGCCGGTTATCGATTTTAAGGGGCTCTGACAATGCCGCGAGAACCGCCAGACAGAAAAACGTCACGCGCACGATAATTTTCATGCGGGTATGGTATCGAAACCGAGCGGAAAGGGTCAACAGCGTTCACGGCCAGGGGCCGTCGCGCATTTTGTCACGGTCCCTTTGGGCTTTCATTTTACCCCCTGATTTGGTAAAGATGATGGCCCAAACGCACGGTTTAGTCCCTTCATCCGCGTTTTCCTTTTTTTTGAGGATTTTGTGTATTTAAAACAGATCGAGATTACCGGCTTTAAAAGCTTTGCCGACAAGACCCGTCTGCAGTTCGAGCCGGGCATGATTGCGATTGTCGGCCCCAACGGCTGCGGCAAAAGCAATGTGTCCGATGCCATCCGCTGGGTTTTGGGCGAACAGCGTCCGACGGCGCTGCGTTGCTCGAAGATGCCGGACGTGGTTTTTAACGGCACGGACACCCGTAAACCTCTCGGAATGGCGGAAGTCTCGATCACCTTTGCGGATTGCGAAGGGTTGCTGGATACGGATTTCAATGAGGTCACGATCACCCGTCGCGTCTTTCGTTCCGGGGACGGCCAATACTTCATCAACAAGACGCCCTGCCGTCTCAAGGATGTTCATCGTCTTTTCATGGGCACGGGCATTGGCACCACCTCCTATTCGGTGATGGCTCAGGGGCAGATCGATGCGATTCTTTCCTCCAAGCCAGAGGACCGCCGCGCGGTTTTTGAAGAAGCGGCCGGCATCACCAAGTTCAAGGCTGACCGCAAGGAGGCCCTGCGCAAAATCGAGCAGACCGACGCGAACCTGCTGCGTCTCGCCGATGTGATCCGCGAGGTCAAGCGCCAGATCGGCACGCTTCAGCGTCAGGCCGGCAAAGCGCAGAAGTATAAGGAGCTTCGCGATGAGTTGCGCGGTCTCGACATTTTTCTCACCCGCCGGCGTTTGGCGGCGTTCGACATCCGCATCCGCGAACTCGACACCTCGATTCACGCCTTGAGCGAACAGCTGATCGCCCATCAGGAGTTTGTGGCGGAGGCGGAAGCCGAATCGGCGCACATTCACGGCCTGATCCATGAGACCGAGGAGAGGATCGCCTCGTTGACCGAGCAGGCGGCCCAAGCGGACAACCGCTTTATCCGCGCGCAAGAGGTCATCAAGGTCAACGAACAGCGCATTGTCGAATACCGCGCATGGGCCGAGCGCGACAATCGCGAGATTTCCGAGACGAAGGTGCAGATCGGGCTGCTCAAGCTCCAGATCGAATCATTGGAGCAGAAGCGCGTCCTCATGCAGCAGGCCGCGTCTGTCGAACGCTCCAAGATGGAAGAGGCTCAAGCCCGTTTTGATGCGCACAAGCTTCTGATTGACGAGACGCGTACGCAATTGCAGCAGGATCGTCAGCGCTCGGTCGACTGCGAGCGTCGCAGCGCTCAGATTCAGCAAACGCTTTCCTCGATGGAAGCGAAGCAGCGCGACTTGCTGATGAAGCGTGACCGACTTTCTTCAGAACACCGGCAAGTCCAGGAAAATCTTGCCGCCGTCGACCAGGCCCGCAATGACGTAAAGGTTCGTCTTGATACGTATCGAACGGATTCCGAGAGCGTGCAGGAACGTTTCGAGGCGTTGGAGGAGGAACGAGCGGCGGTGACGGACGAGTTGCGCTCGCTGCAGTCCGAGGCTTCTCAAATGCAGTCCGAGGCCGCCGCGAAACACGCGCAGATCGACCTTTTGACCGACAAGAGCGAATCTTCCGATGAGTTTGCCGCAGGTTCCAGGCAGCTTCTCGATCCGGCCAATCCGCTGGGGCTTGATGCGCAGGCCGTGCTCGGCCCGCTGGCGGACAAGTTCAACGCCGCTTCCGATTTGCGTCTCGCGCTGGAGGCCGCGTTGCGCGCGTGGTTGGATGCCGTGGTTATCCGCGATGCCGCAGGTGCGCGACATGCGTTGGCGCTTCTGATCGCGCAGGGGCAATATGCGGCCGCCCGCGTGGTGATTGCCGAGGATAGCGGCGAAGCCGTTGCCGTGTCTCAAACGCCGGCGGGCTTGACCCCGCTGCTGGACCATGTCACGGTCACAGAGGATTTTTCTGAGGCGGCGCGGCGTTTGCTCGGATCCGTTTTTCTGGCAGAGACGCTTGAGGCCGTACCGGCCATCATTCCTGCGGGATGCAGCGTCGTGACGCGCAGCGGCGCGATTTTCCATGCGAACGGCTGCGCCGAACTCTGGATGCCCGACAATCAGGTCTCAAGTCCGCTGGCGCGCCGGATGCTGGTTGCCGATACCGCCGAGCAGCTGTCCGTGCTGGAGGAGAAGATCGCCGGTCATCGCCGTCGCCTGGAGCAGCTCAATGCCCGCACGAGCGAGTTGACGCTGTTGATCAACCAGACGCGGCAGGAGCTGGACGCGAACCGGCGCAAGGCCGCGCAGGCGGAAGGCGAATATCAGACGGTTTGCCGCGACGCAGACCGCGCCCGCGCACGGCTGAACGTGGTTGCCGCTGAACTCGGCACGTTGACGGAGCAGACGGCCGGCGATGACGAGACCCGCGCTTCGCTGACCGAAGAGCTGCAGGAACTCATCTATACGCGTAACCAGTTGCTGGAGCGGACCGCTGAGAAGTCGGCTTCGCTGCAAAGCCTCGAAAGCGTTTATGGCGAGCTCAGTCAGAACCTCACCGAGTGTCGCATTCAGGTTTCGAGCATGACCCAGCAGCTGGAGCATGCCGCCACCCAAAGCGAAGCGATTCAGACCCGTATCGATGAACTGGAGCGCACGATTCAGGGCCGCAACCGCGGCGTGATGTCTTATGACGAGAGCATCGCGCGCCTCACCGCGGAAATCCAGGCCTTGGAGGCGAATCTTGATCCGATGCGGATCGCCGCCGAATCGCTGCATATGAAGATCGAGGATGCCCGCCGCGAGAGGGGCACGCGTCAGCGCGAACTCGAAAAGACCGACGCAACGCTGTCCGAACGTCGCCGCGCGCTCGACACCGCGCGCGAAGACAAGGGCAGGGCCGAAGTCGATATCGCCGAATCGCGTATGCGGCGGCAGAATCAGCTCGATCACATTTACAACGAATACGGTCTTTCCGCCGATGAGCTGGTCGCGCATTCCGACCCGGATTGGGGCGGCGGGGAACAGCCGCCGGTTCCCGAAATCGAAGAGCGCGCCTCAAAGCTCAGCGCCGACATTCAGGCGCTCGGACCGGTGAATCTGGTGGCCATCGAGGAGTATAAGGAACTCGAAGAGCGTTATACCTTCCTTAAAGCTCAGGAAGAGGACTTGCTGAAATCGAAGGAGCAGATCATCGAGTTGATCGGTATGATCAACAAAAAGTCGGGCGAAATGTTCCAGTCGACCTTTGAGCAGGCCAATGCGAATTTTGAGACCATGTTCACGAAGCTGTTTAACGGCGGTCAGGCCAAACTGGTGCTGCTGGAGAATGCCGAAGACCCGCTTGAGTGCGGCATCGACATTATCGCGCGTCCTCCCGGCAAGCGTCCCCAATCGGTGACGCTGCTTTCCGGCGGCGAACGCACGATGACGGCGGTGAGCCTGCTCTTCGCGATTTTCATGATCAAGCCCGCGCCTTTCTGCATGCTGGACGAACTCGATGCCGCGCTGGACGACAGCAATATCGGCCGGTTCGTGCAGGCGCTCAAAGATTTTCTGACGCATTCGCAGTTTCTGATCATCACGCACAACCAGCACTCCATCGCCGGTTCGGATATCGTTTACGGCGTGACGCAGCAGGAGAAGGGCATCTCCAAGATCGTTTCGATGCGGCTCAAAGAAATCGGGGTCAAGGATCTGGCGGTCGGTACGCCCGAAACGGCTCCGACGATCGAAGTCGAAGACGAGAAGCCCAAACGGTCCCGCAAAAAAAAGGCCGCTGCGGCAGAGACTGAACAAAAAACCGACGCCCGAGGAGGCGGAGATACCCGTCGCGCCCGAGTCTGATCAGGACTGAGGCGCGCGTGCGGGCCGGCGGGGCTTTGCGATGAGCCCCTTACGCGTTCGGGAGATACGCGCCGAACGCTTTCAGTTTGGCTTGCAGCGCTTTGACGTCGAGGCGGTGCACCGACATGCCGCCGCTCGCGCTCATCGCCGCCGCCATGCCCGCGGCCTGTCCCGTGATGAAACAACCGGGCATCACCCGCAGCGACCCGTGCACCAGTTGGTCCGTGCTCACGCAGCGACCCGCCACGAGCACGTTGTCGAGCCCCTGCGGCGTCAGCACGCGGTAAGGGATGCCGTAACTCTCGCCCTTGTTGTAGCGATATTCCCGGTCGAACTCTTTGCGGTGTTGCTCATAGCTGGCTTTGTCGGTGGCCGACGGGTGGATGTCGATCGCGTACGCATAGCGGCCGATCTCGTCCGGGAAGACGGCGCGTTTTTTGTAGTCCGCGATGTTCAACGTATAGTCTCCGGTGATGCGCCGCGTCTCGCGGATGCCCAGCAGCGAGCCGGTGTCGACGAGCCGCGCGTTCTCGAAGCCCTTGAGATATTCCCGATAATATCGCGCATATTCCCTCATGCTTCCGCGTCCCTCGACCAGCGCTTTTGTCAGAGACCGTTCGTCCGTACCGTCCACGCCGAACGTGTGGCCGATGTTTCCGCCGCCGAGCCCTTCGCCCAGCTTGTGCATGCCCGTCAGATGCCTGT
>CAZTDL010000266.1:0-6265 GCA_964612775.1 uncultured Lentisphaeraceae bacterium | reverse complement strand
ATACGTTGTTCATGCCGTTCGATGGCAGCGCATCAAAGTCTTGAAAATAGTCCCCCCTGCTTCCCGTCATCGACACGGCCATTATCTGCGCGCGCCGTACCGTCACGGTCACCGCAACGGCACTGCTCTCGCCATCCTTGTCGGCCGCCGAAAAAGCGAAACGACGCTCGCCCGCATCCTCCGCCGCAGGGACAAACGAAAACACGCCTCCGGACAGCCCCCAAGCGCCGACCGTGGCCGTCTGCGCCCACGCATTGGTCACGGTCACGGGATCACCATCCGTCGGCCTAATGTTCAGCGAAAAGGTCAAGGCCTCACCCACACGCACCGTTTGCGGTTCCACGGGCTCAATCACCGGCGGAACCGGCGAAGCCGTCGTATCCACCATAATCACATTCGATTCGGGAGAAAAGGACACGCCATCCGTAGACTGAACGCTGTAATAATAAACGCCCGGCGTCACATTCGCGACCGCATACGAGGTCGCATTCGCCACAGCCAGATCCGACAGAATAAAAACCTTCATTGCGTCCCCGTAAGACGCGCACACATCATCCACGGCCACATTCCCCCGATCTTTCGCATAGACCAGCCTGAAGCGCGTATAACCATTAGCCGCATCGAAATAGAATGTTTTGATCATGGCCGAATTGGATACGGCCATATTTTCGAGCGTGCTCCAAACGGACGCGGCATTCGCCTCGACACGCAAGGAGGAATTGCTGACGGAATAGCCGCGGCACCAAAAAGAAAAGCGGGTCACGGCGGCGGGGTAAACCGGTGTCGTGATCGCATGCCCCGTTTCCTGCAATTTCAGCGACGGGGCCAACGCGCCGCCGCTCTCGTACACCGTATCGCTGGTTTTATTTGATATTATCCAGCCGTCGGGCGTCACATCTGGATACGCATCGAAACCCTCGGCCGCCGTGGTCGGCGGCACGCCGGAGAATGAATAGAGATCCAAGCAATAACCGGTTGCTTCGTCCGCAGCGTTCCAGTTCGCCGAGAAACTATCGAGCGTCACATTCGAAGCGGCCGTCGCCACCGGCGCGGCCAGTTCGCTTCCGGAAGCCCCGCCCCACGCGCAAAGCAGCGCAAAGCTTCCTGCCAAGCCCCTCCGAAACCGCAACGACTCCGTTCCGCCTCCTATCTTATCATGCATCTTTGCCTCCTTGTGTAAACATCCAGTTTTCACATATGAAACATCACAAAACGCATCAACTGTATATTTGAATATGACATGATCGCAAAGCCTCATCAAGTATAAAAACATCACATTTTCATTACACGCGCACCCCTTCACCTTTTAGGTTCAATCTTCGGAGCCGTTGTGCTTTAATAACGCTTACATCTTTTTAACGGAGTTCTGACCATGTCTCTTCAGCATTGGTGTTATCTGCTCGGTTTTATCTGTGTTCTATCGGGCGCATCCATCGCCCTCGCGCCCACGCCGCTGTCGCGTTTTTACAACGCGTTGCCGCGCAGCAAAGCGGCGGCTTACATCCTCAGCGCCATTGCCTGGATCTGGGCCGGCTACGCGCTCTGGACCATGGGTCTCGACATCCTGATGCCGTTCCAGAACTATATTCCCGTCGCGGTTCTGCTCTGCATCCCGCTCACCTGGTTCTGGCTCGACAACCTGCTGACCTGCCGCGCGATCGGCGGCATCCTTGTGCTCTTCCCTTACGAGTTGCTCCACGCCGCACGCGTTCACGAATCCCCTTGGCGGCTCGTGGTCGTCACCCTCGCTTATCTTTGCATCGTCAAAGGTATGATCCTGATCCTTTACCCGTGGAAAATGCGACAGGCCATTGCATGGCTCACACAACGTCCCGCGCTTTTCAGGATCGGCGGCGCTCTCAACGCCCTGATCGGCCTTATCCTCCTCACCCTCGGCACCACGGTTTTACGCTAAATGCCGAACAATCGCCGAGGCGTAAAACGCGCGGCGTTCTCGACGGCGCCCTTTTTGTTTCTCGCGACACGCCGGACGCCCGATGCCTTCAGAAACCGCTTAAAGAAGGCGATCGCGGCATCCGCGTTGATCGCGATGCGATCCGAAGAAGTCTTGAGCAGCCGCGTAGGCCCGCCGTCGGCCTGGACGGTCACACGCGCGTGCCGCTGTAGCGTCAGCCTTTGACGGCCGCCCGTTGACGCGCCTGACCGCGACACTGCAAAACGCCGCCGTCTCTGTTCAAGCATCGCCGTGCTCTAATCCGTTGCGGCCCGCCCGTTTTATCGAAAACCGAAAAGCCCGTTTGTCTCGATGTCGCGATACGTCCCAGAAGCCTTCACTCTGCCCCCGTCCCCAACAGCTCAAAGAGCGAAGGCGCGTTCCCGCCTTGCCGCGTCGTGCATGCGACAAAGAATTCGGAATGGAATAATTGTTTGGATGCTGAATACGAGAAATATGCTATAGTAATAATGCTTTAAATTGTCGTACGCATGGGTCAGGAAGCACGCAACAACGGCATTTTATTGGGGGTTTACGCAGAAACTCATGACTTTTCAAGAAATCCTGTCAGACATTCGCAAGAAGGCCTTTACGGAGAGGGATAAGGGGTTCCGCTTTGAGAAGCTCATGCGGGCGTACCTGTTGACCGATCCGCTGTATGCCACGACCCTTAAAACCGTCTGGCTGTGGTCGGATTTCCCCTTTCGGAAGGATTTCAGCGGCAAGGACACGGGAATCGAATATGGATTTGATAAACAACACGAGAAATCAGCATTTTGTGTCCCAAGCAGAGCAGAGGCTCAATGCAGCAAATCCATCCGCCCAGAATGACAACCAAAGAATTTACTCTTTCACATGCAAGAACCGCGAATCCTGTACGGTTACAATTGATTCGATGGATGCCCGCAAAATAAAGGGGACGCTCTGGTTAGGAGATCTGTTTAGCTTCGATGTCATCGATGATGATAAGCGTTATAACTTTGAAAACCTGTTTCAACAATATGAGAATAATATCGAGACAAGCACCAAAAGAATTCTCTCCAGTTTGCCGGTTGTTGGTGAGGACATCAAAACGGAAACACGTCGCCTATTCGACTACAAGTTTCTCAATTTTGTGAGGAATCCATATTCAATTAAGAATGTCCTAAACACATTTCCAAGGCTACGAAAGTTGCGTCCGACAGATCCATTTCATTTAACGCACTTCAATCGTGTTCTTCAAGGGCGGAAACCGCACCAACAGCATCTTTGCCAGCAACTCATTATTTCTGATGATGTATATTCGGACTGGCTTTCTGTACTCTTTCTTTTGCTTACAGATTTTGTAGGCAATGAACGAAGTATGATGAAAGAAGTGACCGACGAGATGTTTCAAAATCCAAACCATATTGTCTTCGTATGGATTTACACCTACGACAATGAAACATGCCTACTCTCGGATCGCGGTTACAGCATTCCAGTTTCACCAAATGAGCATTTTGCAATGGATTTCAATCTGTGCTCTCATGGCTTCATCAGGTATTTCATCGGGGATGTTAATGTTTTGACGCCTTTGTGCTTTTCCAAAGAACTTGTTGCGCAATTCAAAACAGTGCCAAGATCGCTTACTGTGACGCACATTTCAAATGACCTTGCGGCGTTAGAACAATACAATCAGCACGTCGTTTATCAGTGTCATCAAAAGGTATTCAATGCTAGGCGTGAATGCTATGGAATAGAGTGTTGAGGAGTGCGACATGTGTAGGAAACATAAGAAGTGCAAACTGCCGCCGACCGATCTTGGGGCATGGCTTCGCCAAGCTGAAGAAGACAGGGAAGTGGCGAATATGAATTCCGTGCCGTCGGCCATCCGATGCTATCATGCGCAACAGACCATTGAAAAACTTTTGAAGGCCGCTATCATCGCGAACGTCGGCGAATTTCAAAGCGACTGTCCTGAGATAGTAAGGCAACGCAAACAGCATCCACCTAGAGAAGATATTGCGCATTTGCAGATACCTGCGTACGCATGGGTTCTACCGTCAGACTTCGATTTTCCATTCACGCACGATCTTTGCAAATTGTGGGACATGTTGCGAAAGCTCGACGAAACAGAATTTCAACCTCTGCCTGAAGCTGACCTGGCTCCCATGGTAAAGGCAACAAAGAGCGCGGACTGTTATCGATACCCAGCTTATCGAGACGAGTTGGGACTGGTGGTTGGATATGCGCCAGAGGCTGAAGTCAGCCAAATTATGGAACTCACAAACAAATTGTACCCACGCATCAGGGATTATGTGATTCGTATCTCGTAAGCCGGCAAAGGGCAGGTCAAGTAGGTAAAAGAGACGCCCGACTTTTTCAGCGCAACCGAATCTAGACACACGACCCCTTGGGGCATGGCCGCGTAGGCCCGCCGTCAGCCTGGACGGTCACGCGGAAGTCGCCGTCGTACGTCCACGCGAGGCCCCTCTTAAACTTTAGCGACGACAGGGCGCTGTTTCTTCAGGTCGTCCTGTCCAGAGCCATAAGCCATCAATAAGTTTAACGGAGCCGAATTGTTGCGCATTTGTGTCAAAGCCCAAGATCGCGTTTCTTGGTATAGTTCCCATGTTTACGAAAACACGATCTTTGTCAATCGCAATATAAACAGGTTCGAGATCTCGTATGACTCTTGGAATTGCATTGTTAAAGGGCCGGATTTTTGAATCCAAAACGATCATGCTTTTCTGAATGCTCCCACGATCAGGCCAATCGTTCGTGAAAACATTACGGTTTTCAATCAAGGTTCGACATCCGGTGAGTAAGGATGAATAATCTTGAGCAAGTATGCGTTGTCTAACTTGGAATCCATTTCTCCGAACCATTAATGCCAAACAAATAAGAGTGAATACAAAAAGCACCCACACCAAAAAGACAACTTGGACTGTTTTCATGTTGGTTGTTCCTAGCTGATGCGCAAACCTTTACTGACGCAACCAATTGCCAACAGAGATCCCAATCACAGCTGCTGGATACAAAGGGCCGGGGCCGGTAAAAAAAGGCCCTACTCGGCCCGGAAGGCGCAGGACGACGCGGACAGGGCGGCCCTGAACAAGGGGCCGCGCCCGCGGCTGACCACGGGCGTCACCGCCCTGGTCCGCGACCTGATCGTACTGGAGCGGCTCTCGCCGTTCGCCGCAGTCACGAGGCTCCGCGCGCGCGGCGAAAAGCACACGACACAAGCTAAGCCTTTCTTGTTTTTCGGCAGTGCCCCGATTCCCACTAATGGCAGCAGAACACTCATTTCTGATGATCTCTTGCCTCATTTAAAACAGCGTTAACAAATGCGTCGATTTCAGGAGGGTGTCGTAACCAGAGCTTGCATATTCGATTTTCAGCTTCCGCTCCATTCCGGATCACTTAGCTCATCCGCCGTACCACAGCACCCGAATTGCTATTTTCAGGGCTGACCCTGAAGGTCGGGTTGTCTTTCAGATTGAATACACCTCGCAATATACAGGCTAGGAGAACACAACTGCCGACGAGCACAATTATTTCCCATGCGACAGTATGCCAATACGGTGTGTCATCGAACAGGACAGAGGACCGTTCAAGCCCAGGCATTCGTTTTGCGGCCTGTGTTATCGAGTTCCCAATCTGATTTGTCATAATCGGTCATCCTAAGTTTTGTCTTCGTCCTGTCCCTAACTCGTTTATGTCCCGACTCCTTACGACCTTTTCTATTTGTAATCCAACAGAAGGATGACGGTCTAGTTCGAAGTCATGGGGAGTTCAACCATGGCGTTTCATAAATAATTGATACAAAAAAAACACGAATACCCAAGAGCCGCACCAACAAAACCAAGAGATGCCTGTCCTGTATAAACCGCCAACTCAATCGCAACACTCATAATAGCTAATAAGATAAACGCGATTGCCAAGATTTTGAAGGTCTTCCGCATATCAATTAATGCCCTTCCTGAAACGTACGATAAGCGGCTTGCACAGCGCCATTTAAGCGGGCACCTATTGAATATCCTGTTGCACCCGCACCAACTACAGCAGTCGTGGTACTAACAGCATGCAGGCCGCTTAGGACAACGGCAGTGCGTCCTGCATTTTCTGCGGCTACGGCAGCCGTTGCCATTCGCTGAAGCATTGAACCACCCCCAAGCACACCAGCAAGTGGCGCATTTGCTATTTGCTCTGCTGCAAGATATTCTACCATGGTCTGATATCCAGAAAGACCTGCTTCCATGGCAAGAGCTTCCAGTCCCCCCCCAGAGGCCGAGCGTGTCCGCCCAAGCCAGATCATCACCGTACAAATCGTTCATGGCGTCACTATAGTTA
>CAZTDL010000265.1:0-6295 GCA_964612775.1 uncultured Lentisphaeraceae bacterium | reverse complement strand
GCGGGGATTAGAGATGGCGCGGCGCGTGAGCGGGGCGAAAGGCGTGGTGCCGGTGCGTGTGCATGCGGGCGATGAGGCGGGATGCCTCAACATGAACCAGCCGGTCCGGCCGCAGATCGTCGGTTTGGCGGCGCGGGCAATGGCGCGCGCGCGGGCTTTCGAGCCGATCGACGCGGGGGGTGTCTGGACGCCGCTGGAAAACCGGCTCGAGGATGGCTGTGTTCCCGCGCTGGCCGCCGACCAGACGATGATGCAGTATAGTCTGAAGGCGAAAGCCGGTGTGACGGACGGCACGGTGTTCGAGTATCCGGGACCGGATGGCGAGGTGGCGCGTGTGCGGATCGTGGGCGTTTTGCCGGTGCGGAGCGGGATTTTGCAGGGCTCTCTGATCGTGGATGAGAAACAGTTTGCGCGAATGTTTCCTGGGGAAGGGTATCGGCTGTGGCTGTGCGATTATGCGCCGTATCTGTTGCGGGAGGCGGCGGATAAGAGGCGCGAGCGGAGAACAGACCCTGCCGGGATGGCCCGGCTGCGGCATCCTGAGCCGGGCGTGACGGTCATGACGGTTCAGGAGCGCTTGCGGCTGTTGGGTTCGGTGGAGAGCGCGTATCTCGACATGTTTTTGGTGCTGGGCGGCTTAGGCGTGGTGCTGGGCGTGGCGGGCCTTGCGTTAGTGATTCTGAGGGGCGTGGAAGAACGGCGCGGTGAACTGGCTTTGCTGAATGCCGTGGGGTTGCCTCGCCGGGTTGTGATGCGTCTGTTGGCGGCGGAATATGGTGTGCTGGCGCTGACCGGACTGGGCGTCGGCATCGTACCCGCGCTGGTCGCGATTCAGCCTGCGGCGCGGGCTTTGGGCAGCACCTTGCCGTGGCTGCCGATGGCCGGCATTGTCGCGGGGCTGTTCGGCTGCGCGATCGTGAGCGTGACGTTGGCGGCCTGGTGCGCATCGCGTCGTTTTGGCCCCGAGGTTCTCAAGGAAGAGGTTTGATCGGAGAACGGGGATGTGGTTTAATAAAAAGTGTTTTTGAAGCTGGTTAAGTGAAGGATGTGAGTATGGCAGGCACGACATATGAGATGGTCGGAACAGTCAAAGTGATTTTTGATCCCATGACGTTTGCAAGCGGTTTTACCAAGCGCGAATTTGTCCTGACGCTGGAAGACGATTATCCGCAGGACATCAAGTTCAGCTGTTTTAAGGATCGTTGCGGCATGCTCGATCACGTGGCGGTCGGTGATCGCGTCAAAGTGGTTTTCCGTATCCGAGGCAAGGAATACAAGGAACGGTATTACGTCGATTTGGATGCCTTCAAAGTCGACAAGATGGAGGGGGACGGATCGTCCGTTTCCTATGACGAAGCCGAGCCGATGCCGCCGGATGATCCGACTCCTTTCTAACGGCGGGCGGTAGGGACAAGCGGCTCGTTTGTCCGGACGGGCGGGTTGACCGCCCCTACCCGTACGGAGCGCATGGATAATGGCCGAAGGTCAAAAAAGCTTGGGAGAACTGATCTCGCTGGGGGATGCGTTTCTTGCCGAACGGAAGGTCCCTGATTCGCGTGTCGTGATCGAACTGTTGGCGTCCCGGTTGTTCAAGTGCGGACGGTTAGGGCTCTACAGGCATGTCGATTCGGTTCCGGATGCGCGGATCGTCGATGCGTTGCGGTGTGGTCTGCAGCGCGTGGCCAAAGGCGAGCCTGTGCAGTACGTGCTGGGCCAGTGGGACTTTCGCTCGCTGACGCTGAAGGTGGACAGACGCGCGCTGATTCCTCGGCCCGAGACCGAGCAACTGGTGGATTTAGTGCTTAAATCGCCGCAGGTGAGGGATGCGGCCAAACCGCTTGTGGTGGATGTCGGCACGGGGTCGGGCTGCATTATTCTGAGCCTCGCGAAAGAGATGCGCGACGGCGTGTTCGTGGGATTGGACATCAGTCCGGACGCGCTGGCGTTGTCAAAAGAGAACGCGGCTTTTACGGGCCTCGAAAGCCGCGTGCTGTTTGCCGAGAGCGACGGTTGCGGGGAATTCGATCCGGCCAGCGTGGACGTGCTGGTCTCCAATCCGCCGTATATTCCTTCTCGTGTTGTGGACGGCCTTGAGCCGCATATCCGCGACCATGAGCCGAGGCTGGCGTTGGACGGCGGCCCGGATGGGTTGAGCGTTTATCGGGCGTTGCTGCTGGACGCGGTGATGGTGCTCAACCCGGGCGGCGGCGTCTTTTTCGAGATCGGCGACGAGCAGGGCCCTGCGATTCGCGAGCTGTTGGAGGAGTATGGGTTTACCGGTGTGGCGATCATCCGGGATTATTCGGGCCGGGACCGATTCGCGACGGGCGTGCAGAGCGTATAAGGGCGAGCCGCCGTGCTTGCCCGAAAGGAATGTGCCATGTATTTTATCGGACCGCATGTGTCAATCGGCGGCGGGGTGGCGAATGCGCCCAAGAACGCCAAGGCGCTGGGAGCGTTGGCGTTTGGGATGTTCGTAAAGAATCAGCGCCAGTGGACCGCCGCGCCTTATGCGGCGCAAGACGTCGAAGCGTTCAAACGCCAGATGGCGACGGATGGCTATTCGTCGGCGCACGTGTTGCCGCATGCGGGTTATCTCATCAATCTCGCGAATCCGGACGAGGCGGCGCATGCGAAATCCATGACGTCGCTCATGGATGAGCTGCAACGCTGTATGGCGCTGGGTCTCGACAAACTGAATTTTCATCCCGGCAGTCATCTGCGTCTGCTTACGCCGCAGGCGGCTTGCGAGCGCGTGGCGAAGTCGATGAATCAGGCGCTCGCGCAAACGCGGGGCGTTACGCTGGTGGTCGAAAACACGGCCGGAAGCGGCGGCAATCTCGGTTCGACCTTCGAGGAACTGCGCGTGATCTTGGACGGCATTGACGACAAGAAGCGCGTGGGTTTCTGCCTCGATACCATGCACACCTTCGCGGCGGGATTCGATATCCGTACGCGGGACGGTTTTCTCACGACCATGGACCGGTTCGATCAGGTCGTCGGCCTACAGTACCTGCGCGGAATGCATCTCAACGATTCGAAGGTGGCGCTCAATTCGCATGTGGACCGTCACGAATCACTCGGTTCGGGTCTGCTGGGCATCGACGTTTTCAAATGCATCATGAAGGATCCGCGGTTTGAGAACATGCCGTTGGTGCTGGAAACGCCCAACGAAGAGCTTTGGGCGCAGGAGATCAAACAGTTGATGGCTATGGCGGAATAGGGGCGGCCGACCGGCCGCCCGTTGCGTCGGGGGAAAAGAAATGCAAGTGAAAATGGGGATGCTGGCGGCCCTGTTGCCGTTGGCGGGGTTTGCCGGTGAGGCGGTGTTGAGCATGGGCGGCGCGTTAAAGATGGCGTCGCCGGCGATTGAGCTCACGGGGACGCTTTTCACCGATGGCTGGAAAAAGAGCGTGAGCGGCGGCGGTATGGGGACGCCGGATGAGAAAGGGGTTTGTCCGTTTACGCTGGCGGTGTCGGAAACAGAGCGCGTCGACGGCATCGTCACCGTGACGCCTGCCGCAGGAGGGGCTTTACGTGCGGTCTATGCCTTTACGCCGAAGACGGATATCAGGCTCAATGGCCTGTATGTTAATTTCCATGTCCCCGTGGCGGAGACGCTTGGCGCGCGCTGGAAGGCCGATGACAAGACGGGTGTGTTTCCCGATCAGTTCGGAAACTTATCCGTGTTTGCCGGTAAGGTGCGCCGTCTGGAGGTGATCTATCCCGCGCCCAAAGCCGAACGCTTGGTGTTCATGTTCGATGAGCCGACCTCCGTGTTGATTCAGGATGACCGTAAATGGGGCGACACGTTCAGTTTCAGACTCGGGAGCAATGGCGCGAAAACCTACGCGGGAGGGACCACGCAGACGGTGGCGTTCACGCTTGCGACCCATGAGCCTTTGGCCGTGATATATGACCGTCCGTTTGCTTTGCAGGCGGACAAGGACTGGGTGACGCTTGACTATCAGAAGGAAATCGTGCCGGGGTCGGCACTCGATTTCTCGGGTATGGGGTTCACGGATGGTCCCGCCGGTAAGTACGGCTGGCTGTCGGCCAAGGGGCCGCATTTCGAATTTGAGAAAAAACCCGGTGTGGCGCAACGCTTCTACGGCGTCAACTTCTGCGGCACGGCGAACTTCCCTTCCGCCGAGCAGGCCGGGCAGCTCGCCGACCGTTTCGTACGACTGGGCTACAACAGCATCCGCATTCACCACTACGACAACGGCTGCGTGCAGGGCAGCGCGGACGGGCTGACGCTGAATCCCGAGCAGATGGCGAAAATCGATGGCTTCATAGCGGCCTGCATCAAGCGCGGCCTCTATGTGACCACGGATCTCTTTGTCTCGCGCAAGGTGATGTGGCGCCACATCGGAATCGACCGCGACGGCCAGATCGAAATGCAGGTGTTCAAAGCGCTGATCGCCGTCTCCGAACCGGCCTATCAGAATTGGGCGACGTTCGCGAAGGCCTTCTTGTCGCACGTGAATCCGCATACCGGACGGCGCTACGCCGATGAGCCGGGCATGCCCTTCATCGTGATGATCAACGAAGGGTCGATCGGCTACTCCAAGAGCGAGGCGCGTGAGACGCCCGAGATGCAGGCGGCCTGGGCCGCATGGTTGAAGGCGAAACGTGCACAGGATCCCGCCTACGCGGATCTCCCGGAAACCATGCCGACTTCGATGAGTGGCAAGGCGGGGTCTGCGGTCGCGCTTTTCATCGCCGACACCGAGGCCCGCATGGTCGCACGCATGAAGGCCTTTCTGCGCGATGAAGTCGGATGCCGCGCGCTGATTTCGAACTACAACTGCGGCACGCACTACCAGCCGCTGCAGCCGGTGCGCGAGGCGCTCTACGATTACGTGGACGACCACTTCTACGTCGACCATCCGCACTTCTTGAAAAAAATGGTCGCTACCGAGCCGTTGCCCGAACACCAATCCGCTGCGCACCGGTTGCCGCACGCCTGCGGCGGTGGCCTTTACGCGGCTGCCGGACAAACCCTTCACGGTTTCCGAATATAACTTTTCGGGGCCCGGCATGTTCCGCGGCGTCGGCGGCATCATGACCGGCGCGATGGGCGCGATCCAGGGCTGGAGCGCGCTCTGGCGTTTCGCCTATGCGCACCGCCTGGAGAACATGTTCGACGGCGAAGGCACGGCCGGTTACTTCGACGTGTCGACGGATCCGCTTTCGCAAGCCTCGGACCGTGCGTCGATCTGCCTGTTCCTGCGCCGCGATCTCGCCGTTGCGAAGGACCGCGTGGGGGCGTCGGTGACGGCCGGCGAGGTCGGCAGCTTGTCGGATCGCGCCATGACGGTGACGCCCTCTTGGTGGTCCGCCGCCTGGAAGTCGCAGGTCGGCACCTCCGCCTCCACGGCCGCCCAGCCGGGATGGCAGCTGGTACCCAACGCCGAGGCGTATGGCACCAACGCGCTGACGGCGCTCGCGTCGGTCACCAATGTCCCCTCCGCGCTGGTCATCGACCAGGATCGCGGATCGTTCACCGTTGACACGGAACGGACGGTCGGCGGCTTCGCGGAGTCGGGCCGCATCGAAGCGGGTCCCTTCGCTGCGGAGATCACCGGCGCGGCCGCAACGGTTTGGGTGAGCGCGCTCGACCGCGAGCCCGTGTCCGCCAGCCGCCGCCTGCTGTTGACCCATCTGACGGACGTGCAGAACACGGGCGTGCGCTACGCGGAACGTGCGCGCAAGACGCTGTTGTCATGGGGCAAGCTGCCGTATCTGGTGCGCGTGGGGCAGGCCGATGTGACTTTGGCCCTGAACGCGCCCGAGACGTATGCGGTTTACGCGCTCGCGACCAACGGCCGCCGCACGGAGAAGGTCGAGACGAAGGTGGCCGACGGCAAACTGGCCTTCACGGCCGCCGTCGCGGCGAAGGACGGCGCACGCATGCTGTACGAGATCGTGCGGGAGTGAGCTGCGGGGATTTCGGGATGCCGACGCTGAAGTGAGCGCGTAAGAGGCCGTGACAATGCTTGGCCCTGAAAAGCGGGATTCTCGCTTACTGCGATAAAACCGGCGTGCCGGGCTCCCGGATCTCTGGCCTCGGACAGGTTGAAGCGTCGGGTAAACGAGACGGTCGCGCTCCGGACCAAACGTGATCTTACCCCGATATTTCGGACAGTAAAGGGTCGGTATTTTGTCTCATGAATTATCGCTCGCAGTCAAGCGGCGAGCGGTAGCCCAGGGCGCTGTGCAGCCGCTGCCGGTTGCAGAAGACCTCGATATAGTCAAAGATGTCCAGCCTTGCATCCTCCTGTGTTTCGAA
>CAZTDL010000264.1:0-6308 GCA_964612775.1 uncultured Lentisphaeraceae bacterium | reverse complement strand
TCTGACCGGCGGATCTGCTCCAGATAACGGGCCACGCCCGCGTCGAACTGAAGCGCCTGCGCCTCTTCCAGTTTCTCGGTCGCCTTGCCGTAGTCGGCCCGGTCCGCATAGAGCTGCGCCAGGGACAGCAGGGCTTGGCGCTTTCGGTTCTCCGTGCGCACGGCGCGTTCGAGCGTCAAAAGCGCCCGTTCGTCCTGCCCTTGTCGCCTCTGGAGGTGGGCCAGCAGGAGCAGCGCCTCGCCGCTCAGAGGGTCGGCGCGGAGAGCCTGTTCGAGCAGCGCCAGTGCCTGCGGGAGATCCCCCCGTTCTTCGGAAAGCCGCGCGCGGAGCAGGGAGAGGCTCGAAGAGTCCTGAACGTTGTCGGTTTCGATTTTATCCAGAAGCTGCCGCGCCAGAATGGGTTGTCCGGCGTCCAGCAGGGCCTCCGCATACCGCAGACCGGTCGCCGCCGACAGCGTGCCTGTCGCGGCGGCTTCCTGATAGCACGCGGCGGCCTTACCGTAAAGG
Organism: uncultured Lentisphaeraceae bacterium; assembly: GCA_964612775.1. Classification (GTDB taxonomy): domain Bacteria; phylum Verrucomicrobiota; class Kiritimatiellia; order RFP12; family UBA1067; genus DAOPZC01. The sequence goes on along the minus strand of CAZTDL010000264.1, from coordinate 5,801 downwards.
CCATTGTTGAAGTAGAGGTCGCCCAAGGTGCAGAACGAAGGCGGAGATAGGGCGCCTAGGCGGCGGGCGCACTCCAACAGGACAAGGGCTTCAGCTTTGTTGTCACGCCCGAGCTCGGTTTCCGCGCGCAGCGTCCAGTACTGCCTGTTTTCCGGATTGCGCTCGCTCAGGGTGCGCAGCAGCGGCGCGGCTTCCGCGAAGCGCGACTGTGCGAGCAGCGCGCGGGCCAGTCCGGCCTGGCTCTCCGGGTCTGCGGGTGCGAGCGCCAGCACGGTGCGGTAGGCCGACTCTGCGGCGACAGCAAGTCCTTCTGACAGGTGGCAGAAAGCGAGAAGCTTGTAGGCCTCGGCAGGGTCGCCTCCTAGGGCGAGGGCTTTACAGAGCGCCTGCGGCGCGTTCCCGGTCTGTCCCTGCAGCATCTGGACGCGTCCGAGCAGCAGCCACGCGCGCCGGAAGGACGGCAGTTTTGCGACGGCTGCTTCCAGCGCCCGCTGCGACTCCGCGAACGCTTTTTCCTGGGCGAACAGCGCGGCTCGGGCGAAGTCCAGGGCAGGCGAGGCCTGCGGGCCGGTGTGCGTACTGAGCTGTCTGAGGGCGGCGGGGATATCGCTTTCCGCAAGCGCGGTCGCCGAGGCGAGCAGCGCGGACTCCTCTTGGGTGACGGTCGGCTCGAGGACGGCGTAACCGGTGGCGGTCGCCGCGTCGGCCGCGCGGCAGGTCAGCCGACAGGCCGCGCAAAGAAGCAACCGGACAGCGGCGCGGGACACGCGTGGCTTCAAAGGTCTGTTTTTCATGATTTCTCCAAGGTGAACTGGATGCGCTGACGGGCGAGCACGCTCACGGCCTTGCCGTCTCGTTTGGGAGCGGAGAAGCGCCAGCGCTGCGCGGTCTTGCGGGCGGACTCGTCAAAGAGCTCCGTCGGCTCGCTGTGAAGAACCGTCACCCCGCTGACGGTTCCGTCGGGGCCGATCAGGAATTCAATATCCACATGGCCCTCGAGCCCGCGCTGTTTGGCCAGCAGCGGATACAGGGGCTTGGCCGGCGTCAGGAGACGGGGGGGGGCGCGTCAAGGTCGCGAAGGACGAACGGTTTGACGGCCGGCGGACTCGCGCTTTCCGAAGGCTCGGCCGCGAGAACACCAAACCGCAGGGACACATCTCCCAGCCCCCCTTGCAGCGTGCTGGCGGAAAGCCCCAGCGACGCCGCATAGGGCGTGGCGGACAACGCCCTCGGCGTGAGCGTCGGCACACTCCGCCGGCGGGGCTGCGCGGCCGGCGCACGGGCCGGCGTGACAGCAGGACGGGTGGCTGCCCCGTCAGAAGGAGGGCTACGCTCCACGCGCTTGCGGAACTCCTGCCGGCGGGCGGCTGCGAGGGGCGCTTCGGTGAGCCGAACCTTGGGTCCGGTCTTCCGGCCAACCGCGTCAGCGACAGGTAAAAGGGCGAAAAGCCCCCCTGTCAGCACCCCGGCGAGAGCGGCGTAGAGCGCCTTCGTCAAAGGCCGGACCTCCAACAGGAAAGAGGGCGTGGACGCACTCGTCACGGCGTTTCCTCCTCGGCGGCGACGCTGACGTTCTTCGCCCCGGCAAGTTTGCATTCGTCGATGACGTCCACCAAGAGCCCGCTGTCCGCTTTACGGTCCACAAACAGGATGACCGGCATGCTCTGCTCCTGCGTTTCGCGGGCCACCAGCGCGCGCACGCCGTTGAGGGCGATCTCCGGGCCCCCGTACATAATGCGCCCCTCTTCCGTAACCGCAATCAGCAGGCTGTGTTTTTCAAGGTCTTCCGCCGAGGCCGCCGTGGGCTTCTTCACCTCGACGCCGGTCTCTTCCACAAATACAGGGGTCACGATGAAGAAGATCAGCAGGATGAAGACCATGTCCAGCACGGGAGTCAGGTTGATCTCTGGCGAGCCTCCCGCCGCAAGCGAGGGACGTTCGATTCTTTTCATGGAAGCGCCTCCCGTGTATGACCCGCTGTGCCGTACGGGGGTTTCGTTGTCGCCTGCAGGGTGATCCGCTTGCAGGTGTTCTTCAGTTGCGCGAGTTTGCAGGATACGGCGTGCGCGCCGACCAGACCCGGCAACGCAACGACCAGCCCGACCTGCGTCGTGATCAGGGCCGCAGAAATGCCAACAGAGAGCAGTTCCATGGACGTCGTCCCGTGTCTGCCCAGCGTGATGAAGGTTGCTATCATTCCTTTGACCGTGCCCAAAAGCCCCAGCAGCGGTGCCGCTGCGATGAGGGCTCTGAGAAGGCGTAACTGCCGCTCATACGGGAACAGGCTTGTACGCTCCAGTTTCTGCACGCGCCCCCCCTCGGCACTCTGTTTGCTCATGCGGACGTTCGCCTGCGCGAGGGGGATATAGAGGCGCAGCGAGAGATACCAGATGCCGAGGGAGACCAGCAGGAGCGCGGGCATCAGGGGCCCTCCCGCCCTCCAGAAACGCGAGACAGCTGCAAGTAGCTCGCTCATGGTGACGGAACCCCTTCGGTTGCCGACGGCAGGGGGCACGCTTCCAATACGGCCAGCGCGCTTTTCTCAAGGCCGTCCGCTAACGCCTTGGCCCGCCGCGCCAAAACCGCATGCAGCAGCAAGAGCGGGATGGCGATAGACAGCCCCGCTTCGGTTGTGATCAGAGCCTCGCTGATGCCACCGGAGAGCATGCGGGCGTCACCCGTCCCGAAGACACTGATGAGGCGGAAAGTATGAATCATTCCCGTCACGGTGCCCAGCAGGCCCAGCAAAGGCGCGACCGCGACTCCGACCGACAGGACGCCCAGCTTGCTTTCCAGCGCGGGTATTTCCGCCAAAACGGTGTCGTGGAGAATCTCCTCCAGACGTTCTCGCGGAGCATCGGCATAGGCGAGAGCCTCGTTAAGGAGGCGTTTCAAAGGCCCCTGCGTTTGCGAAACCTGGCTTGCGGCCGCCTCCCGCTCGGAGAAGAGCTTGTGCGCGAAGGCCTGAACCTGCGGCTCGGACGGCATGGCGATACGCCACAACTCCGCCGCCTTCCAAAGGCCAAGGCCCACGCAGATCAGGGCGACCGCAAGCAACGGGTACATGACCACGCCGCCGGCGTTGAACGCTTCGGACAGCGTCCGCCTGGCCTGCAGGGTGCGCACTGCGTCGCCGCCCGTCACGTCCAGCGGCACGGCGGCCTCCCGCCCTTCCGCAAGCTGCCGGATGGCTTGCGTATCGGCCTCTCCGCCCATGTCGCGCACATGCGGTTGAACGCTGCCGTGCTCAAGCCTGACCAGCCCTATCGCGCCGGCCCCGCCGTCCGCGGCAAACCAAGCGCCGGCCCCGCCGACCCGGACGAAGGTTCCCCTGCGTTCGCGGCCGGAGGCGTCGATGGCAAGGCCCTCGAACCGCCGGACCTGCGGGCACGCTTCCACATGCGCGGTCAGCAGGGTCAGGACGCTCCGGCCGTAGGTTTCCAGTGCGAGCGAAGGGTCGCCCTGCCGGTCGAGCAGCGCCTCAGCCTGTTCAAGCTGACGGGCCAAGACGACCCTGTCCACGAGCGTGAAGTGCGTTTCCGTCGTGCGGCGCACTTCCACAAGCCCGTTCCAGGCGCTTTTCAGGACCTGCACCAGTTGCAGGGCTTCGTCGGCGCGCGCACGCAGCGCGTCTTCTGCGGAACGCTCTGCGGAGGCCTGTGCGCCGCACTCCCGGCGGAGGCGGACGATATCCTCCTCCAGCTTCGCGAGCGCCGTCTGCTTGCTGACACGCTCGTCCGAAATCCGCTGGCGGGTTTCCAGCAAGCGCGCCTTGACCGCTTCGATGTCGGCCTCGGAAGTTGTGATCGCCGAGGCGAGCGAGCGCACCGGCCGCGTGTTCGGGGCCGGCGCTTCCTGGGCACGCAGACGAAACGCGGGGCCCGCGACACTCAGGCCGAGAAAGAGAAGGACACGACAGGTGCTGGTCATGGTTGAGCGGTCTCCTGTTTCGCGGGCGCTGTCAGCGGCAGGCTGACCAGCGCGGGTGCGGTCTCCTTGCGCTTGATTTTGAGGGCGAGCGCCACCTGTTCGGCGATCCCGTCGCGCGGCACAGCGGACCAGCCCGCATCAGAACGCGTCAGCAGTCCCGCCTGCGCATGATCGGGGGCAAGGTAGTAGCCGAGCGTTCCTCCGAGATAAAGGGCGTCCGCCTCCACGCGTTGTCCGTCAGCCAACTGTAGGATCTGCCGGACGGCATGCGTCTCTTGCAGGACGCGCTGTAGATCGTATCCGAACGCGGCAACGATCCGCACGCGATCATCCGCCCGTTCCGGGCAAGGCGGCTCTTTGAGCCGGCTTTGAAGAGCCTGCGCTCCGCTCTTGAGCCGCTCCTTCAGCGGCTCGGGAAGTTTGCCGTAAGCGCCGAGCAGGCGCTCGCCGGTCTCCGCGGCAGCGCCATCGAGGATGCCCAGCCGCGCCTTTTTCTTTGCGTTCTCTTCGGCCAGAGCGGCGTGCTTGATCCGGTCGGACTCCGTACGCTTCCCAAACTCGCGGCTGTTATCCTCCAGCCGTTTTTTTCTGTCTGCCGCAACGCGGTCAGCGCATCGAGCTGGGCGCACTGTTCCTTCCAGGCCGCCTGTTCGCGGGACTCCTCCAACTCAAGCCGGATAAGCCCGGACACCTGTGCCTCCAGCTTTTGAGGGGTAAGACGGTCGGCGGAGGTCTCTCCCCAACCGGTCTCCGCAATCAAAAGAATCGCGCAGGGAAAGCCGCGCCACCCGCGCTTAACCGATTTCTTTCTCACTTATCTCCTCCTTGCTGGCACCGGCGCAAGCCGGCTTGGAACGTCCGAAGCCGGGGCGTGAGCGGGCTGCCCACATCCCGGCCCTGTCGGTGGCGCTAGAACGTGGTGCCGAAGCTCGCGTAGTAGAAACGCCCGGGTTCGTTGACGATGGCCGCGTTGGCCCCTGTGCCGCCCAGCACGTCCCACTCGTACGAGTTCGCCACCGCATACGTGCGGTCGCAGAGGTTGTCGATGCCGAGGTTCAGCGTGCAGCGCTTGAAGCGGTATCCCGCACGCAGGTTCAGAATATCCCATGCCTTCATCTTCTGTTCCCCCACCTCCTCGTCGATGGCGGTGGCGGCATTGGAGTGGACCCACTCCAACGTGCCGAAAAGTCCGGTGTCGTCCACGCCGAAAGGATCTTTCGCGTTGTAGTTCAGTGCGACCTTGGCCTTGAGCGGCGCGATCTGGCCGAGGTCTTCGTCCTCGTTCCCGTCGAGTTGGCCGTCTTTCGCGCCGCGCTGGTAGGCTACCCCGCCGTCGAGGGAGAGTCCGTGGTCGAGGTCGATGCTGAGTTTGGCGTCCGCTCCGTAGAGGTGCGCATCGATGTTCTCGTAGCTCTTGTACCCCGCGTCGCTGAACTCCTGATAGATAAAATTATCCAAGTCGGAGTAGAAGCCTTTGACCTGGAACGTGGCCCGCTCGTACCGGCACTTAAACCCGAGGTCTGCCTCGGTGTTCGCCGTCGGTTCGAGTTCGGGATTTCCGAAGAAGGTCGTTCCGCCCTGGATATAGCGTTCGACGGAGGTCGGCGTGCGATAACTGCGCCCGACGCCTCCAAAGAAAAAGGCATCCTGCGCCAGAAAATACTTGGCCGACAGGAAGCCGCCCGGCAGACAGTCCGTCTGCCCGTTCTCATCCGTGACGCTTTTCGAGAATTTCAGCTCTTCGTCCGCCTCCTGATGGAAGCAGTCGAACCGCGCCCCGGCGCTAAACGACCACTTGTCCACGGTCCGGTCGGCCTGCAGAAAGGCACCCTCGTCCCAGGTCTGGACGGAGGGGATCAGATAGTTGTTCA
>CAZTDL010000263.1:0-6315 GCA_964612775.1 uncultured Lentisphaeraceae bacterium | reverse complement strand
TAAAGATGGCCGAGCCGTTGTTGGTCCACACCTGATTGGTGAACGTGCTGCCGTGATACCCCAACTGCACGACATCCAGATCGCCGTCGCGGTCCAGATCGCCCAGCACGAACCGGTTATCGATCAACGGTCCGATGCCCTTGGCGAGCGTAAAGACACCGCTGCCGTTGTTGATCATGACGGTGTTGGTGTAGCCGCCGCCACTCGTGTTCTGAGCCGCCGCCATGCAGTCGAGATCGCCGTCGCCGTCGAGATCCGCGAGACGGGGCATCTGCATCTGATAAACGTAGGGATTGTTCTGTTCGGTGAAGCTTCCGCCGTTGACATTCGGCGCGATATGAAACTTCCACGCGTGAAACGGAGCGGAGGCCGTGCAGGCCGCGTTGGAAACCCCCCGCGTCACTTCCGCGGTCAGCAAGTCGCCGACTCCGAAGGACGAATAACTGTAGAGAGCGGCCTGTTGTGCTCCTATGCTGAAGAAGTCGACATCGCCGGTTTTGTATCCGCGTTGCCGACTGACGGTGAAGAAGCGGGACGAGGTGAGGGTCTCGGTTTTCACGCTCTCGCTGAAATTCGCGACCAGCGTCATGTTGTTGACGACCGCATGCGCGCCGTTGACAGGCACGGTGCTCTCCACCGTCAGCGCGAAAGATGACGAAATGAACAGAGAACCGGCAAAATAAACAGCGCCTGTGGATAAACGACTCATGAGGAGGCTCCTTTTTTCAGTGAGTAATTTATCTTACACGCCCCCCGTTCCCTCTCTGAGAGGGGTTCCCCGCCATGTGTTTAGCCGCGCAAAACCCGTATAGGTAGAGTGCTGGCAGTACAGCGGGGACTGCGTGGACACGGCGGCAAGTCCGCAGACACGTTTGCTGTACTGGACGCTATTGAGCGGCCAAGCATTTCCCCTTCTTTAACAAAGAAAGATCACCGCTCTGCGCGAAAAGAAAAAAAACAAACTGCGCAGCTTAAATTCCGTTGCCGTTGGCCGCCTCGCGAATGGCGAGCTGGCGAAGTTCCTTCGTTCCCGGCACGCCCAACTTGTCCATGATGCGGACGCAGTAGGACTCCAGCGTGCGCACGCTGATGCCCAGTTGCCGCGCGATCTCCTCGTTTGGACAACCCTGTCCCATCAGCCGATAAATTTCACGCTGCCGGTCGCTCATCGCGTCGACGGGCGACGCCCGCTGCAGCGCGGCGTGCGCGCGGGGACTCAGGTAACGCGATCCCGCACGAACGGCGTGGACCGCCTCGATCAGCGACTCGGCCGCATCGCGCTTGGTCGCGTACCCGCCGGCCCCCGCCTCCAGCGCATGCCGAATCGTCTGCGCGCCCTCGTGCATGGAGTACACAAGAACGGCGATCCCGAGCCGACACAACCGGTGGATGAGCTCGATGCCACTGTCCTCGCCCAGCGAAAGGTCAATAATCACCAGCGGCTTTTTCGACAGTGCAGGATGCGACAAGGTTTCGTTACTGGACCCCGCTTCGCCAAGAACCGTGAAACCCGACGACTGCAAAAGCTGCGCCAGCCCCGCCCGCACCATCGGATGATCATCCACCAGGAAAACGGATGTTTTCCGTTCTGCGCTCATTTCGTTCCCTTCCGGTTGGGTGCGCGGCATGTGACGCGGCAACCGCTGCCGAACGCATTTCCGACCTCCAGGTTTCCGCCGATGAGCTCTGCTCGGTACGCCATGATAGCAAGGCCCAAACCATCCTTAGAAACGCTTCCAGCCGCAAGCCCGCAACCGTCGTCTGTCACGCACAGCAACAATACGCCGAACTCGCGTGTCAACTCAACCTTGATACGCTTGCACTTCGCGTGTTTCGCGGCATTGGTCACAGCCTCGCTGGCGATACGATAGAGGTTTAACGCGCACTCGGGGTCGCCCACCGTCAGTTTCGGGTCGGCCATCAGTGTGCAGACTAGGCCGTACCGCTCCTGCACCTTGCGACACAGCTGTTCGAGGGCCGGAACCAGTGCATCGGGATCGAGGTCTACCGGGCATAGGTCCCTCGCCACATCATAGGCCATCGTAATTGCCTCCTCGACCAACCCGTGGATCCGTTTGAATTCGGGTAATTCGATTCTGCCTGCCTCATGAGCACGCATCTCCATCGTCGCACAATTCAGATGAATAGCCGTCAGGTGTTGGCAGAGACCATCGTGAATTTCGGCACCGAGCCGGTGCCGTTCCATCGTGCCGAGCCGGTCAACCTCCTGTGCCAGCCGCTGGCGTTCGGCACACGACTTTTCCAATTGGCGCAGCGCCTGCCTTTCACTGATCATCGTTCGCCTGATGCGCTGCACGAACAACGAAAGCAGCAGCATCAGCAGAACGGCCTGTTCCACCCAGACCAGCCACATGAGGCCCCAGTACTTGAAAGAGGCGTGCGGTTCGGCCAGAGAGGCAGAAACCATTGCTCCTTCCGTGCCTGTCAGTTGCAACACGCCCGCAAACAGCGCGGCGCAGATCGCCAGCAGCGCCCAGCCCGCCCGTGGACCGATCAGGATCAGACTCAAAAAAGGCGGCAGCAGCAAGGTCGCCCGGCCGTCGCCCGCCAGTTGCCCCATCCAGAGCTGAAGCACGCCGATCGCCACGACATCGACCAGCATCACGACCGTCCGCCGCAGGAAGTCCGCGCGAAAAAGCAAGGTGTCCAACACCAGCACGCCGCACAGCGCAGCGTAAGCAAGCCGAAAGGACCACGGCGTAACAATACCGAACCCAGCCAGACACGCCAACAAAGGAAGAACGATCCTCACGCTGAGAACGATCAATAAAACATTCAGAGCCCGCGCCCGCCACGCGTTCAGGATTTCATCCACATCACACGCCATGCTCGTTTTCAAATGCATTTGAGCCCCTTCAATCGATCCTTTGCGAAGAAAGTATCTTACATGACCCGGTCTGACTTCATCAAACTCATTGGTCATCTGATCGCGCGATTCTTAAACGCGTCATCGAAAGCGCCAAAATCAGACTCGTCAACAGCATGAAGCGTGATAAACTGTTTCTTCAAACTTCAAAAAGGGGTGTTTATGATTGCACGAAACGGTGAATTGCAGATGGAAATCCGCGAAAGCATGCGCGGAGGAAAAGGTTCGGTCAAAATTGAGCACTGGTTCAAGCCGGAAGCATTCGGAGCCCAGGTCCGGCTCTGCTCGCGCATGACGATCGAACCGGGCTGCTCGATCGGCAGTCATGCGCACAACGGCGAGGATGAAATCTATCTTGTGCTCGCCGGCAACGGACAAATCCAAGAAAACGGCGAATGGGTCCCCATCGGCGCCGGAGATGCCATCCTTACGGGAAAAGGCGGCACCCATGGCGTCGAAAACACCGGCGATAAACCGCTGATCATCGCCGCGGTCATCATCACCTACTAAACCGCGCGCTCCCGGCGAACAAGTCGCGCCAGACGGTAAACGCTCTGCATTGAAAGTGTCTTTTTCATGAGTCTTCTCCCCCCCACTCTTCTCCTGCCGCAGCAAACGTTTGCGAAAGCCGGCGCAGTACTGACGCTCACGCGAACAGCCGCAATCTACGGAACGCGTGGCCTATTAGTCCACGGGAAATCGTTGCAGCGATCCGGCATGCTCGACGCCATTCTCCAGGATCCGCCCTTTGGCGTGACCGTGCGTTCCTGGTGTCACACGGGAGATGAACCCACCGTCGGCGAAACGGATGCCCTGCGAGCCGATTTGAGAGCGAACCGTCCCGACTGGGTCGCGGCGGTCGGCGGCGGCAGCGTGATCGATCTCGCCAAAGCGGCCGCAGGGCTGGCCGACGCGCCTGAGCGCACGGCGTTTTATCAGACGACTCCTCAAGCGATCCCCCCGTCCGCTTTGCCGCTGATCGTCGCGCCGAGCACCGCCGGAACGGGTTCAGAAGCCACCGTGGTCGCCGTGCTGACCGATCCCGACCGGATGCTCAAGCAATCGATCCGACATTCCAGCTACATGCCCAGACTGGTGATTCTCGATCCCTATCTGCTCAAAAGCTGCCCGCCCGCCACCCTCGCCGCAGCAGGACTGGACGCGTTTGTGCAGGCCTTCGAGTCGTTCACAAGCCGGCACGCCACGCCCTTTACGCGCGCGCTTTCCGAATTGGCGCTGACGCGCATCGCGAAGGCCTTGCTGCCGCTCTATCGGGGAAACAGCGACGCCGCCGCCGACATGCTGGAGGCGAGCTATCTGGCCGGCATCGCCCTTTCGCACGCGCGTCTCGGCATCATTCACGGACTCGCCCATCCGCTCGGCGTACGTTTCCATGCGGCACACGGACTGGTCTGCGCCTGTTGTCTGCCCGCAGCGCTTGCCTTCAACCGCGAGGTCATCCGGCAAGACTTATCCGACCTTAAGACGCGCCACGGGTTGGACGTCGAGGCGCAAGTCGCCCAGTGGTTGGATGCGATGAAGCTGGCGTCGCCGTTCACGGGAAAATCAGTGGCAGACCTCGACGCGTTCATTCGGGAAACGCTGGCATCAGGCTCTACGGAGGCCAATCCGAGACCGGTCAATGCAGACGACGTGTCAGCGCTGCTCGCTGCGGTCTTAGGATAACCGGCAAGGCCCCCTCGAACACAAAAAAGGTGGAATATCGGGACTTTACCCCGACATTCCACCCCGCAAAAAAATGCGATGACTACAAAGGAGCGAATAAGCCGGATTCTGTTCACTGCCCGAAGGCAGCTCCGGTCATTCATCTGAGCAATCTACCCGGAACCCTTTCCGGCTTGCGCCGAAACGACGCGGGCAACGTCTAGAGTCCCCTATTTGATCTTGCTCCAGAGGGGGTTTGCCATGCGGCCGCGTTCTCACGCCTGCCCGGTGGTCTCTTACACCGCCTTTTCACCCTTACCCGACGCGAACGCCGGGCGGTCTGTTTTCTGTGGCACTTTCCGTCGGCGCCGATATGGCGGCGCCTCTCCGGCCTTAACAACCGGACCTCTTGCCCTGCGGAGTCCGGACTTTCCTCCCCTGTCGAAACAGGAGCGACCAGTCGCACCCCTTGCAGTCATCGCAAAGCGAAACGATGCAAAGCTCTCAATCAGCCATGAAAAAAGGCACCTCGCAATGAGAGTGCCTGTTAATCAGCCTTATACAAAATACGCCCGCACATCTGGCAAGGCACAATTCCCTGATTGCGTGCCACCATCTGTCCGACAGAGGGCGGTTGAACCAAATGGCAACCGTTGCACACACAGTCAGACTGCAAACTCACAACCACGGGCCAACGTTTCGTGCGCAGACGCTCATAATAAAACATGAACTGCGGCGTCACATGCTTGGCCGCCTCGCCACGCTCAACTTCGGCCTGCGCCAATTCACTCTTCACAACGTTCAGACGGGCATCCAACTCCGACAAATACCCATCGACCACAGCCTGCTCTTCCTTCAGTTTAGCATCAGCCTCGGCGACACGGTGCTTGACCGGAATCACATCGTCCATGGCGGCCAACTGACGAGCCTCAAAATTTTCAATCTCGCCCTCGATTTTGGCGATCTCAAGATTGAACATCTGAAACTCTTTGTTTGTCTTGAGCGAGACCTGATTCTGCTTGATCGACTGAATCTTCTCGCGGCGAACATTCACTTCCTGTTCCGCCTCGCTGACTTTGTATTGCGCGTTTTTTAACTCCGCCTGCGCCTGGGCCAAGGCACCACGGGCGCCGCTCAGGCGCTCCTGCTCCTGGGCTTTACGCTGCGGAATGTCACGGATTTCCTGCTGCAGGCTACGGATGCGGCCATCAATATCCTGCAGGTCGAGCAACGGTTGAACGACACTCACTGCGGCACTTCCTTCCGAATACAACTGATAAAGATCACGTATGAACGAAACAGTATACGCACCCCCCCCTCCAGAGTCAAACCCCGATATGTAAAAAAGGCCCGGAGCATTCGCCCCGGGCCTTTTTCCGACGAACAGTCTCGCCAACGCTTACTTTGCGGCGTTCAAACGGGACTGAATCTCAGCCAGTTTGGCCTTAAGCGCGTACGGCATGCGCGAACCGAGCTTATCCCACGATTCGGCCACGCCCGACAGTTCCTTCTTCCAGCCTTCCACCTCGACGGTCAACAGCGCCTTCATGTCCTCGGCGGACACATCGCAGCCGGAAATGTCGATCGCATTTTCGGTCGGCATGATGCCGATCGGGGTCTCGCGGCACTTCGCGGTGCCTTCGATGCGCTCGCAAACCCATTTCAGGACGCGGATGTTCTCTCCGTAGCCGGGCCACAACCATTTGCCTTCGGGGGTCTTGCGGAACCAGTTCACGAAGAAAACTTTCGGGAGCTTGGTCACA
>CAZTDL010000262.1:0-6334 GCA_964612775.1 uncultured Lentisphaeraceae bacterium | reverse complement strand
CGCTTTAATTGCATGGGCATGAAAATGTGAAATCATGCCGGTGCCCAGAATCGCAAAACCATAGTTCCTTTTATAACTCACGGCATCCCCCTCTTCGCTTATTTCTGACGTATCGATGGCCTTCTCCCGTGCAGCAGCAATAAACGAATTTTGAAAATAATTGTGTAATATAGACTAAATTACGCATGAGAGAAAGAGGCCATATTCGCTTTCAACAGGGAACCGAACAATAATTTAACTTTGCGGTTGAAAAGCCGCCCGTTTTTGCTATTGTGCTTACTCACATGTCAACGATGAGGCGGGCATGAAGAGGAGATGAAGCGTAAATGAGTCAGCATACCAGCTTGAAAGGTTCGGGCAAGATTACGGCGAAACGCAACGTGTTGAAGCGATTTGAACGCGTCAACACGTTGAAAAAACGCGGTCAGTGGAAAGATGGTGACCGTGGTTTAGGGTTGCGTAAAACCAAACCCGACGCGTAATACTCGCGTCTCCGTATAAAACCCGCATCTTATTTACCGCACGCGTATCGGTTCCTGACGGAGACGTACGCATGCGTTTTTTTGTGTTTATTGATCTCCATTCTTTTCCTTAAAAGAAACCGGGGCACAGAACAAATGAGGAAACGCTTAAACCCGTTTTTGCGTTTCACTGCCATTCTATCGGCTGGAACGGGGTTTTTGTTTGCGGCGTCGAACGCGCCGAAGCCGTTACTCGTTCGCGGAATCGAGAGCCACGTTGCGATTTATGCGGTCACCAATGCGCCGAGAGACGTTGTCGCATGGTTACCCGCCGACACGGTTTTCACGGTCAAGGGTGATCTGACCGATGGTCCTTGGGTTTGCATTATGCCGCCCGATGCCGTCAGTGTATGGATCTATCGCGAATTGGTACGTAATGGCGTTGTCGTTGCCGATGGAAGCCTGATTCGTGCGGGCGCCGGAATGTCATATAGCCCGGTCACCCGCATCAGCAGTCGCGAACGAGTCAAAGTCCGCGGTGTTTACGGAGATTGGCTCAAGATCGCACCGCCTCCCGGGGTTCTTTTCTGGGTTCTACGCGACCAAGTGGAGCCTTTGGCGATCAGTCCGTCCGACGAAGGTGAATCACCTGCGGAGCCCAATGTTTTCACCGGCATGATCGACGCTCTTACCAACGAGACGACGGCACTCATCCCCCCATCACCCTCTGTACCTTCCAGAGCCGATTTATCCGATTCTGCGTTATCCCTCGTCCCAGTAATACCGCCAGCCGAACTTGCGGGTTATGAACTCATGCAGAGGACCGATCAAGGAGAGCATATTGTACTCAAAGGCACGCTTGATTGGGCTGGACTTAGCTCTATCTCCGCCCCGTTCAGTCTTGTTGAGAGGCAGACGGATGGTGATTCAGTTCCGATTTGCCTTCTGCTTGCGCCGGAGCTGACCTACGGTCCAAATGTCGGCTCTGTCGTTACGGTTGAAGGGACTCGCTGGTTTGTCAAAGGATCCGTTCTGCCATTCATGATTCCTCACATGTTACGCGTCGGTGAATGATGAACGACGCATGAATGAAACAAATTTTTTGATCGTTTTTTAGGTGTGAAGACGTAATGCTGTCTCGCAATCATTTCGGCCTTTTACTATAATTCGCACCCATGAACGGCAAACTCTGTCTTATCTGCGGAGACGACGATTACCTCGTCGATTCGGCTGCGCGCGAGCGACTCAACCAGCTCGTCCCGGAAGCCGATCGCGCGCTTGGCGTTGAAATCGTTGATGGCCGTAGAGACACTGCCGAAGAGATCCGTCGCGCTGTTGACGCCTGTCTGGAATCAGTGCAGACGCCGGGTTTTTTCGGTGCCTGCAAAGTCACATGGTTCCGCGATGTGACGTTCCTCACCGGAGGTGGACGTGTCTCCGAAACCATTGCGGCAAAATCGGCCGTAGAGAGGCTGACGGATTGGTTAAAGGGCGGGCTGCTCGATGGGCAGGCGCTTATTATTACAACCACCAAGATTCTTCGGAATTCGATTTTTTTTAAGCTCTGTCAAAAACAGGGGGAGATTGAAGATTTCGGCAGCGGTTTTAAAAGCTGGGAACTCGAAAAACTTGCGGACCAGCGTTTGGATGTGATCGCGAAAAAGGCCGGACTTACCTTCGATCCGGATGCCCGCGGCGAGTTTCTTAACCGGGCTGGGTTCGACACGCGTTTCCTTGTTCAGGAGGTCGAAAAACTGCGTCTGTATGTTGGAATTGACTGTAACCGGGTGACGGTCGCCGACGTACGCGAAATCACCTCCATCGGTCGCGAAGCCGAAGCGTGGGATCTGCTCGACGCGTTTGGACAGCGGGATGCATTCGGCGTTTTGCAGACCTTGAAGCGGTTGAGTGGGCAGAAGGGCATCGGGATCATGTTGGCCGCGATGCTGGAAAAAACGGTACGGGAACTGTTGGTGCTACGCGAAGCGCATGACCGCAAGTGGGTTTACGGCGGCAAGGGCAGCGCGTGCGGATGGAGCAACAGTCTGTCGCCGGAGGCTACAGCACTTTTGAGTGTGTTGCCGGTCAATCCCAAATCGATGAACGCGTGGGCCATGAAAAAGAAGCTGCCCCACGCTTTGAATTATACGTTGCAGGAACTGCGCGTCGCACGTTTCCGCATTCTCGAGTTGCGCGAAAAAATGGTTTCGACAGCCCTGCCGGAAATGTTTCTTTTGGAAACGACATTATTGCGCATAATCGGTAATAAGCATAAGGCGGCTGCGGCGTTTCGCCCGGCGGTATCAGGAGTACGATGATCCGATTGGCGTACTATTTCTTTCTGACAGCTTGCTGGCTCTGTTCGGGATTCACATTTCTCTCCGCGTCCGCTGCTGATTTCGACTTCAACCGCGACGGTATGGTTCGTTTTGCATTGCTCTCAACGCCGGAACAGAATGGCGGTATCGATGCCGCTGTGATTTGTTCGGATCTCGAAAACATGATTAAAGCGTCGAAGCCCGGCATGCCTGTAAGGGTTACGCACGAAGCGATTACATTAAACCGTACGGTTATGGGATGGTGGTATCATCCCGAGACGCAGACATCACGTTCTCTTCTCTTTGCCGGACAATACGATCTGCTGCTGATCGCCGAAAATGACGAAATCGTACGCGGCTATCCGGAATTCTTTTTCGAGGGCGTGCGCGTTATCAATCAGGAGGCGAAGGCCCATGGCATAAGAACCGCTTTGGTCTTGATGTCAAAGCCAGGGAACACATTCCGCGATGCGCGTTTGCCGGGGGTGGCCGATCAGGTGTACCGCGTTGGTGACGGATGCGGCGTGGAGGTTATTCCTTCAGCGTTCGGTTGGTACGAGGCTTTGGCTCGGAATCGCATGACGGGTAATTCTCCGGTGAGAGCCAGAGCCTGCGCGTACCTTACGGCGGCGGGTATCTATTGCAAGTTATCGGGATACCGAGTACCGAAGGGTGCGCTTGAAGCTTATTGGACCACAAAAAAAACCACCGAGGTTCTTGCGCTTTCGGCCTATGAAGCGATTGAAAAGGCGCGTGTCCAACAGCACTATAAAGGGCCTTTTTCAGGTGTGGTGAGAATTGAGCCGCGTATCACAAAAAGGCTCAAAGTATTTGTGCCAAATACGGCTGACGAAGACCCCATCCGCCTGAATCTTCAATTCATCCTTGATGCCGCTTTTCAGGATTGGTTCTGGAAGACCCCGTCCGATTGGTATCAGGACGGTTTTGACCGTTATTCGTCAGCGTTTGATTTGGTATATGGCGATATTCAACAGATAAATCAATATTTAGATCCGATGCTCTATACCTCGGCGAGTCACCCCCCTACGAACCAAACCCGGACCTGTAAAGCGGTCTTTTGCCGAAATCCAGCCGGTGACGCGACAGGACTGGATACGCTGCGCAACCTCGAACCCTTGTTGTTTGAGGGATATGATTATGCCAAAAGCAAGGGGCTGGTCTTCATCCCCTATCAACTGGCGTGGGCCCGTGTGCAGCAAACGGATTCACATTTGGTGAAGAAAACGTCTTCCGGACGAAATAACGATTGGCTGAGTTATATGATGGCAAATATGATCTACACGCTCGTCACGGATCGATACCAACCGCCCTCGGAAAAAACAAAGCCGCATTATGCGAACGAAATCCATCCGCGCGGTGCGCATGATGTTTGCGCACGCATCGGCTACGAAACGGTGATGCAGTTGGCGACGTTGACCGAATCCTTGAACACCGTGCTACTGCGCAGTGAAACCTACCGGATCTCGCAGGATAATCCGGGTTTTGTTGGGATCCGCTTACTTAATCGGCCCACAAAAGAGGTCAGCGTTTTTTGTGCGACAGACATTGGAGGCGTGGCCGCGCTCTCTCGTGAGTCGATGATTTTCACCCCTGATAATTACGATATCGAACAGACCGTTCGCGTTTTACCTGCAACGAACGCCCCGACCCTCTTCTTCCATTTCATGGCAAGTGTGCAGTCCGAGGATAAGGCCATTGACGGTGCGAATGACCTGCGCCCGTTCATTCTGAACTTTGACGAAAAAAGAGTCGGCTCGTTTACCTTCAGCGGCGAACATGTTTCGCCGAATGCAGGGTTGGAGGCAAAGCTTCAGCCTCTGTTGCGCCCTTGTGACGTGGTAAAGGCAAGTATTATGCAACACGGGCGAATGACCGAAGAAGTCTACTTTAGTCCTGATCATTATGATGGCACCATGGTTCGGCTCCACCCTACAGCCGACGATTATGCGAAGGGAGTCCTGCAAGTTACGGTGCAGACATCATCATCCGATGGGCGATATGATTTAAAACAATTCACCTTTTCATTTCGCGTCGCCAGTAACGGCACCCCCCTCCCCTACGTTGCGGTGACTGCTCCGGAGGCCGGAAAAGTGATTGCGGGACCTGCGTTTGTGATGGCCCGTGCGGAGTCTGATGTGACGAACGGCGTTCAGGCTGTGTCAATTTATCTGGGACACAAACGGTTAGGACGGTCTTCGACTCCGGTTTGTTCGGTGGCCGTTGAAAGCGGTCCGCCACAAACCCGTTTAGGACGGGGTACCTACACGCTCTGGGCCGAAGCGACTGTGACAAACGGATTGTCCGTTGCCTCGGAACCTGTCACATTCTATGTGCACGACTTGCTTGACGCCACGGCGGTACCTTCTAACTGACGTTATCGGCGTCGTGTTGACGTGTGGGAATTAAACATGCGATGAGGGGAGAAGTATGATTGGAATTTCAAAGTTGTATTTAGGAAAAGTGGAAGTTTCGGACCCTTTGCGATATGGACGCAAATCGGCTCAGCTTCCCAGTCATCTTTTGCAGTTTTCTGAAGACAAGAAGCCGGTCGTCGTATGGAATGTGACGTCCCGTTGCAACTTGAAATGCACACATTGCTATGCGGCTGCCGAAGGCACCCCCGATGAACTTTCAACCGCTGAAGCGTTGGCTGTGATTGATGATTTAGCCGCCTTCGGTTGTCCTGTGCTGCTTTTCTCCGGAGGAGAACCCTTTGTTCGCCCCGACATTCTGATGCTGGCGCATCACGCGGCGGCAAAAGGACTACGCGTGGTTTTTTCGACGAATGGAACGCTGATCGATGCGGCACTGGCAAAAGAAATCAAGTCCGTTGGCGTGTCCTACGTCGGTATCAGCATCGACGGCATGGAAGCTGTTCATGATCGTTTTCGCGCATGTCCCGGCGCCTTTCAACGGTCACTGGCAGGTATTCGCCATTGCCGCGAGGCGGGTATTAAGGTCGGGCTTCGAGTGACAATGACGAAAGACAATATCGATGATATTCCGGCAATCTTTGATCTAATGGAGACAGAGAGAATTCCGCGCATTTGTCTGTATCATCTCGTATACTGTGGGCGCGGAGCGGAGATTGCGGCTCATGATCTGGATTCTCAACAGCGGCGTGCGGTGTTGGATCTGATTATCGGGCGCACCGAGAGCCTGCACCATCATGGCTTTCCTGTTGAGGTTCTAACTGTGGACAACCATTGTGACGGCCCCTATCTGTTCCTTCGTATGCAGCGTGAGGGAAACCCTCGTGCAGAGGACGTAATGACCTTGCTGCGTATGAACGGCGGTAATAGTACGGGCAACGGGATCGGTTGCATCAGTTGGGATGGAACCGTTTATCCGGATCAATTCTGGCGTAATCACCCGGTGGGCAACCTGCATACCCGAAAATTTAGTGAAATCTGGGGACACCCCGAGGTCCTGCGGCAATGCAGTAAATTTGTAGAGAACCATCCCGAAATAAAGATGGTCTCTATTTACGACTCCTCCGGAGGATGTGGAGAATTGAAAGAGAAAGGTCCGCAG
>CAZTDL010000261.1:0-6373 GCA_964612775.1 uncultured Lentisphaeraceae bacterium | reverse complement strand
TGACACCCATTCCGCCATCTTTCGGCTTCTGAAGCAGAATCACGCCTCCCATAAGAAAACAAACGATGACTTCCAGCACGTACAAGAAACCGATCAAGATCTGCATGATAATCTCCGTTCATCGCCAACCGACATGTGGTGGCTAAAATGAAGATTTATTTATAGCAAAAAGGGGGGGGGGCCGCAACTGCAAATTGGCAAACACAAAAAATGTGTTTTTGATATACTTTACACGTTCTTCGATTTTTAACCCGAAACCCCGTATCGTTTATGCCCGACTACCTTATTCCGAATCTGCTTAATGCCGGACGTGTGCTCAAGTTACTGGCGTCGGAGCCTGAGTTGACGGTGCTGCAGATCAGCCGCGCATTGCGTGTGCCGAGAACCACGGTCATCCGGATCGCAACATCGCTCGTACGCGAAGGACTGCTGGATACCGATGGGCGCACTTATTCACTTGGGCCCGCTCTGATCTATCTTGGCATGCGCGCAATGGATGGCGTGGATCTCTCCGGGCTCGCCAAACCGCTGCTTAAACAACTTGCTGACAGGACCGGGGAGACCGCTCATCTCGCGATGCTTACGGATGACGCGTCGATCCTGCTTGAGGTTTGCCAAAGCCCTTTACCCATCCGGGCCGGGGCACCTGCAGGAACGCTCACCGACCTTCATTGTTCAGCGACCGGGAAAGTGTTTTTGGCATGGAATTTCACGGATACGCTGGATCAATATTACGAACGGATCAAACCTGTTCAGAGAACGGCTAGAACCATCATCACGGCGGAGCACATGGCGAAAGAGGCGAGCCTGATTCGGAAGCGCAAATATGCTGTGGACGAAGAGGAGTTCTACGACGGGATCAGGTGTGTGGCTGTGCCGGTTTTCAATAGCCGGGGTCTCGTACATGTTGCGCTCGGCATCACTGGCGTGACCGCGCGGCTGACGCGGAACCGAATCCCCGATTGCGTGGCGCAACTGAAGGAAGCCTCAGTCAAACTCTCTGAGGCGCTCGGCTATCGTCCATAAACGAACGGGCTGCCTTTTTCTTGCCTTACCGGGAAAGCCAACCGCCGTCCACGGCCAGCGTGTGACCATTCATATAGTCTGAGGCGGGGGAGGCCAAGAAAACGACCGCGGACATCAGGTCTTCCGGCATACCCCAGCGCCCGGCCGGAATACGGTCGACGATGGCTTGGTTGCGGGCCGGGTTTTCTCGGATGGGGCGAGTGTTCTCGGTCGCGATGTAACCGGGAGCAATCGCGTTGGTGCAGATCCCGTGAGACGCGAGTTCATTGGCCATCAGCATGGTCAGGCTCTTGATGCCGCCTTTTGAGGCCGCGTAGCCCGGCACCAGGATGCCGCCTTGGAAGGACAGCATCGAAGCGATATTGATGATCTTGCCGCCTCGACCTTGCGCGATCATCTGTTTGGCCACGGCTTGGCTGAGGAAGAAAGGCGTGCTTAGGTTGATGCTGATCACGTCATTCCAGTTTTTCGCGCTATGTTCGGTGAAGGGTTCGCGTCGGATGATGCCCGCGTTGTTCACGAGGATGTCCACGCCGCCGAGTTGCTTGATGACTTCCGCTACGATGACCGGCGCAACCTCCTCGCCTTTGCCGAGGTCCGCAGTGATGGTGCATGTCTTGCGCCCTAGCGCCTTGATTTTGTCGGCGGTTTCATCCATCGGGATCACGTCGACGAGCGCAACATCGGCACCTGCTTCGGCTAAGGCGATGGCATACCCTTGTCCGATGCCGCGTCCACTGCCTGTGACGAGGGCGATCTTGCCGTTAAGTTTGAATAAATCGAGAATCATATGCGGCTCCTTTGTTTTGTTGTCAATTTTGAAAATGAGATTTGGGCGTTTCGCAATGGCAGGGAGGGAACTCGTCTTGCTTGTCAGGAGAGACGAAAGACGGCACCCCGCCTTGCTCCGTTATTTGATTGTCACTTGGAGCGGATGTTGCAGGGCGGCGGCGAAAGTGGAAACATACGTGTTCCAGTATTCCGCCTTAACGAAGTCCCCCGCACCGCTCCATCCCGCTCCGGCGTACCAGACAAAGGGCGCGTCGGCCGTGAGTGGGGTCAGCAGATAGACGTTTTCGGTCGCATCGGTCATCAGTGTGGCTTTTTGGGGCAACAGGATGGCGGTGGCGATCGATCCCATCTTCGGCTGCTCCGGTTCGTAATTAGTGAGCCATCCCTGTTCCGGCGAGGACGCGAGTAAGCCGTTGTGGAGGTTTTTGGCGGAAATGTCGAGACCGGGCCCCGCCATGAGACTCGCGGTACCCGTGACGGTGAAACGGCTTTCAAAGCGTGTGAAGTGTGAGCCTGCGTCAAGACTCATGCGGCGCGTCTCGGAGATTTTGGTGCCGTTGCCGCAGTCCCAAGGCGCGTAAGTCACTTCAAAGACGGTTCGGACGGGTCCGCTGGCGATGTGTTTTTGCGTCGCCCAATTCCGGCTGACATAGCAGATGCCCGCGTTAAACACGCCGAGACCGCCGCAACCGCGGCTCGGGCCAACCTTGTAATTGTCCATGCCCTCGCCGAGATCGGCGTGATAGTTCTTACGCTTCAGCCACGCGTTGATAATGGGATAGCGAACGCTTTTGTTCCATATGTCTACGCCGCTGGAAATGAGTTTCTGCCCCGACGGCGCTGGTTCCATGATGACGGGGCCGTATACGCGACAAGCGGTGCGGTCATTTTCCCACAGGTAATCATCCATGCGTTCGGGTGCGTAGCGGCTGTAGCAGATGGCTGCGTTGGGCGCGGCCGGAAGCGAATCGCTCTCGAAGACCCAGAATGAGCGGGACTGTTTGGAGAGCGCGTAGGTTTTGAAGATCAGCTCGTCCGGTGCGCCATCGTGATTCGTGTCGATAAGCTGGTGCGGCAGGACGGCGCTGTTGCGGACGTCGAAAACGCGCACCTTGTCTGCCTTGAATCCGAGCTTCGTCCAGTCGAGCGAGATGGCTTCCGCAGCGCGATAAAGGCTGAGCGGATTCACGATGTCAACCGTCTTACGGCTCGTGTGCGTATCTGCAACGACGAGTTTGCGCAACTCCATTGCGGCGCAGAGATAAGCGCCGACCGCATAAACTTCGTGGGAATCCTCGGTGTATGAGGCGGGGCCCGCGCCGATGGGCTGCGTCCAGCCGAGCCGCCCTTCCGCACTGATGTTCTTCGTGATCGTCTTCCATGCTTTTTCAACGCAGGGCAGATACGCCGCGCGGTCGAGAAGACCGTTATTGATGCCCCACAGAAATCCGAACGTGAAGAAGGACGTGCCGCTCATTTCCTGAAGATCCGGATCAGCGGGATCGAGCAGGCTGGGACGCCATGCGCCATCGGCACCCTGGGCCTGCTTGATCGATGCGGCCATCTCTTTGAAAAGGGCCACATAAAAAGGACGCGAGGGCCAATCATTCGGCAGGTCTCGCAAGATGATCGGGAGCGAGCCGAAAACCCAACCGTTGCCGCGGCACCAGAAAATAGGTTTCCCGTTTTTTGTTTTTTTTGTGAAGTACGTTGAATCGCGGAAGAAAAGGTGGTGTTCTTTGCTGTAGAGATAATCGGTCGTTGCCCTGTATTCGTTGTCCATGAACTCCAGGTACCGTGTATCGCCTGTGATCCCGTACAGTTTGATCAGGACCGTAGGCGACATAAACAGCGCATCACACCAACTCCATCTTTTTTGACTGTCTTTCTTTGTGAAATCGAGCGGTCCTTTATGCGGATTGGCAAGGATGTAGTCGTACGTCTGGCGTATGCGCGCCACAGAGGCCGGGTTGTTGTCAAAGGCCGCGACCTCGAGCCAGCTTTGGCCGATACAATGGTCATCCGCATGGTAGGTTCTGGAAAGCAGCGCCCAGCCGTTTGTCCTGCCCAGGTCGCGGATCTGGCCGAGGTACGGAAGCGTCGGATCCGAGAGCCCGAGCGCCGCAATGCCCGCATAAAAGGCCCCGTAGGTCCAGTCGCGCTGATTGTGCTTCTTCGGGTTGGCTGTCATCCAGTCGGCGGTAAGGCGGGCGTTGGCGGAAATGGCGTCAAGTGTCCAGGCTTCCGAGACCGTGCGCGTGTCTTGAGCTGAGGTTACTGTTGCCGTCAACAGGACAAACGCCAGTGCGGCAATCGGCTGTGTCGTTCTCATACGGACTCCTTGTGATACGCAGTGTTCAAATATGAACAACCCCTTTCGGATTGAACAAAAACAGTTTAGACGCTTTCGTACTTCTTTCAAGCGGAAAAATCCGAATGGGATTACAATGAAAAGACTTGAACCCCTTGAAGGCGCGTGCTAAATATGTCCGCGTGAGATGATTGAACGGGGTGTTCATATGTGAACACGGGGGCCGAACGGTGCGATTATGCGAAAGGACGAAGAATGAAAACGCGGTTGATGGGGCTGTTGGCGATATCGTCTGCATTGTGCGTGTGTGCCGCGCCGAAAAACGGGGGGTATCCTTTTGACGGACATACGGGCTTTGTGGTGAGCAATGTGACGGAAAAGCTCCAGGCCGATCATTTTACGGTTTCGGCCTGGGTGCGCCTGCCCGACGTCAAACGGTCTCAGATGTTTCTAACTCTGGGGCAGCCCAATCGGGATTTCTCGTTTTATCTTTTCAAAGACGCTGTCCGACTGTTGGTGGAGGGGACTGAAGGACAGTACGGGTACGCTCTCGCAAAGGCTCCGGAAGCCGGCGTGTGGGCGCACTATATGGGGACCTACGACGGCCAAGAGGCCCGTATCTATAAGGATGGAGAACTGGAGGGGAAAAAGGAGATTCAATTCAAACGGGGTGCTTTCAGGGAACCTTTGACGGTGGGCATCGTCATGGGGTCGGATGAACGGATACTGAAAGGCCAAATGACGGATATCCGCATCTGGAATCGGACGCTCAGTGCCGAAGAGGCAAAGGCCGTGTATGGCGACGAGGATCGTCCTGGCCTTTGTCGGGAGATGCTTTGCCATTGGAACACGCACAGCACCGATACGGTGATTGAGAACCGCGTTCCGGATGCGCCGAGCCTCGTCAAGATTCAGCCGTTTCTTTCGCCACTTCTGAACACAAAGGCCGACGGGTTTCGCAGCATCTGGTATTATAACCAACCCTCAAAGGACGAGTACGTTTATAAGTACAGTGGCGGGTTGGGAACCTATTGCGCCAAGCACATTCCGATGGCATGGTACGCGCCGGAGGTAAATAAAACCTTT
This sequence comes from uncultured Lentisphaeraceae bacterium, assembly GCA_964612775.1. Lineage (GTDB taxonomy): Bacteria > Verrucomicrobiota > Kiritimatiellia > RFP12 > UBA1067 > DAOPZC01. Next base: position 1,158 of record CAZTDL010000261.1, on the reverse strand, counting down.
TTCTGCTATGGCGGTACGGATGAGAAGAACAGCACGCTGTTGCACATGGTGTCGTATTACGATCATGCGACCGGCGACGTTGCGCGTCCGACTTTGTTGCTTGACAAGAAAACGGATGACGCGCATGACAATCCCGTTATCAATTTGGATGACAAGGGTTGCGTCTGGATCTTTTCGAGTAGTCACGGCCGCGGACGTCCCTCCTGCATTTCACGCAGCGTAAAGCCCTACGATATCGACACTTTTCAACTCATGTGGACGGGCAACTACTCGTATCCGCAGCCGATGTACTATCCGGGGATGGGTTTTCTTTTCATTCATACTTGGTATGTGGCTGGGCGCGGCAATTACATGATGACCAGCAATCCAGAGGGCACGGTGTGGGGCGAGCGCAAGCAGACCTCCTATTTCGAGGACGGCCATTATCAGATCAGCGGAACATGGAAAAACAAAAAACCGGTATCGCCTTTAATCAACATCCCAAAGGGAAGGGGCTCAACTGGCGCACGAACGTTTATTACATGGAAACGGACGATTTCGGTTCAACGTGGAAGACCGCGCGCGGCGAGATGTTGAGTACGCCGTTGACGAACAAAGTGAATGCCGCTTTGGTGCTGGAATATGAGAGTAAGGGCCGTAACTGCTACATCAAGGATGTCCAGTTTGATTCGAAAGGCAACCCCGTCATTCTTTTCGTGCTCAGCAAGGGCTTCGAGTCGGGGCCTGCCAACGGCCCTCGCGAGTGGCGTACGGTGAGATGGACTGGAAAGGAATGGCTGGAGCAGTTTACCGGCATAACCTCGGGGAACAATTATGATACGGGCCCGATCTATATTGAAAGCGATACAACATGGCGGATTGTCGGTCCGACTCAGCTGGGCCCGCAGCCCTACAATCCGGGAGGAGAGATCGCGATGTGGGTGACCGAAAACGCCGGTTCGTCGTGGCGTATGGTGAAGCAGATGACACGGAACAGTGAGATGAACCACACCTATGTGCGGCGGCCGGTTAATGTGCATCCTGGCTTCTACGGTTTCTGGGCGGACGGCCACGGACGAAAACCGTCTGAAGCCCGTCTTTACTTCTGTAATCGGAAGGGTGATGTTTTTCGTCTGCCGCAGAGGATGACGGGCGATTTTGCGAAGCCGGAACGGGTTT
>CAZTDL010000260.1:0-6380 GCA_964612775.1 uncultured Lentisphaeraceae bacterium | reverse complement strand
TTGCGGTATACCGAATTTGAATTTGATGATGAAGGCGTGCTGAGGATCCTGCCGAAATTGGATGTGAACGACGCCTATGTGGTGATCAATTACTCGGTGATGCAGGTTGCGACGACGTGGCCGAAGACGCTTTATCTGGCTGAGGCCAATGCGCCAACCGATGCGCAACCCTGCTTGGGGTATGTCAAAGAAGGTAAAAACTATTTCTTCGCCTTCATCGATCTGGATGCCAGCGGCACGTGGGATGCCGGTGAGCCGTGTGGCGTGGCAGAAGGTTGTGGCGTGGATATAGGATATGACCGTAATCAAGTGAAGATCGGGTTGACCGACTATACGTCCGGTTATTTGCGCATGTCGTTGTCGCCTGCCAAGCGCTCCGAGGATGTGTATTTAGGGACGTCGGGATCGACGGGTTCAGGCAGCTCCTCGGGAACAGCGGCGTCCGGGTTGCAGACGCATGTTCGCGTGGTGCGTAAGAAGGTCGGCAGCACGGCCTACAGTTATGTCGTTCTGGATAAGCAACTTCAAACGCGCACATATTTGCACGAGGGCGATGTGTTGGTGAATGGCGCGTTGTCGCTCGACTGGGGTTTGGCCGGTGTAGCATCACCCACGCCCGCGACGAATATCATTTATGATGTGGTTTTGGGTGATGACCCGGTTTTGTCGAATAACGTGGTGTTGTCGTTCACCAATTACTTCGGTGCACGTGCGATTGCGGTGGGAACATTCCCGATCAACGGAAGCTATGTGTATAGTTCTCGTCCTACTTTCAAGTGGACGATGCCTGAGGGATATACGGCTTTCGCAATCGAGATCAAGTCCTTGTCGTCCGGCCGGACGGTTTATTCTTCGGGAGCGATTCAGGCGCCGGGACGGAACAACAACGGCGAATGCGTCTGGACGGCTCCGATCTATGCAAACACGCGTTTGCCGAGTGGGGAGATCTTCCAGTCCAACGCGGCTTACAGCTGGCAGGTGATCGCGCTGAACGCCAAGTTCTCCACGACAACGAGTGGTTGGTCTGAACAGAAGAAATTCCGCTTGGATGTCAACTCTCCGATCGAGTCGTCCGGTTATGGTGCAATCAAAGCGCGTGTGAAATACTTCGGTCCCGTGTCTTCCGGTTACTTGACCAATTGCGTTCGTGTCCAAGCGTTCTGCAACGCCGGTTTCGCGGGTGTGCCTGAGGCTGAGTACACGTTGACTGGAACCGATTTGGCGACGTTGACCTCTGGCGGTGAGCCGGTCGTGAACGCTGTGCTGAAGGGCTTGGAGCCTAGCTTGACGGCCGGGTCTTATTATCTGCGCGCGTTTATTGACGGCAATACGAACGGTGTGCGCGATGTCTGGGAGTCATGGGGTTATGCCAACTACTACGGCAGCAGCATGAAGCCTTACGATCCTCGCGCTGTCGATGTTGTTTACTCGGTCGAATCGGAGACGGTGGACATCATGATTGAGGATGCCGATACCGATCGGGATTGGTTCCCGGATGCGTATGAGTACTTTGCTCTGCCAGGCGGTGATTTCCTGAATAACATGGGCCCTGCTACGTGTTCGGATGACGATTCTGAAGTCACGGCGGCATTGTCGGCGACGGGTGCGTATGCGGGGACCAGCGCGATGTTCACCACGTTGTCGGTGGGCACTACCGACCAAGATGGCGATGGCTTGGGCGATCTGGCGGAGTTGCTCTTGGGATCGGATGCCGCTTTGACTTCGAGCGCAGGTGACGGATATTCGGACGGCGACAAGGTTGCGTTGGGTCTCTCGCCGGTTGATACGCTGCATTTGAATTTGACGGGGTTGAGCACGGATGCGGCGTTGCAGCCTGCGGTTCGGTGGACGGTCGAAGTCCAGAAGGCGTCGACAACAGACCGTTCGGTCCTCAGCTTGGTGTCGGGTACGGTCGCCGCCGATACGGTGCCGTATAAAGTGATGTACACGCCATCCCTGACGAATCCGCAGTGGGTGTGTGTCAAGTCCGGCGTGGTTGCCCTGGACGGGGTGCAGGCGCTGACGAGCAAAATTGAAGGTTCCGTGAATCAGCTTGATCCTGCACGGGGATTCTTCCGCGTCACGCTGGGTGATTAAGTAATCGACAAAAAGGATATCATGCAGCGGTTTTTCCGGATAACCTTATGCGGATGTGCCAGTGTTATACTGGCATGGCCTGCGTTTGCTTTTAAGGGTGAGTCCGGCGATCAGACGGTGCCGCAGACCAAGTCTGTTGCGTTGGCGCAAAAGGGTGTTTTTGCACACGCGTCTGAAGCGACGGTTAAACAAGCGCGTGCGGTGGTCTCGGCCGAAAAGGCGGGGATCACCGTGTCTTGGCATGTGCGTCAAGACCGGCCCTCATCTGTTCGCGGATCAAACTTGGGTTTGCGTCAAGCCTTCTCTGGCGGCAAAGGCCTTTTGGTTAAAGGGAAGGGGGCTTGCCGTGAGGACGCTGTGGCGGTTCTTGATAATCTGTCCTCTCTCTTTCGCATCAAAGACGCTACAGGTGAATTTTCCGTCAAACGTGTGGATCAGGACTCGGACGGTTTTAACCATGTGCGGATGACGCAGCAGTACAATGGTTTGCGGGTCGTTGGCGGCGAAATGATCGTTCACTTCAATCAGGCCGGTGTTGCCTATGAGGCGAATGGGCAATATGTGCCGGATATTGCTCTGGACGTCACTCCTACGATCAAGCAGACGGAAGCGATCCGCATCGCTCAAGCGGATTTGTCCACGTTGGGATATCTTCAGAGCGAACTTAAGAATAAGCCTGAAGTAGTGGTTTACGCACGTCACGTTGAGCCGGTATTGGCTTATGAACTTGTGTTTACGGCTAAGAATGGCGAGGCTCTCTGGCGATATTGGATCCATGCGCAGCAAGGCGGGGTCCTCTTTCGGTATAATGACATCAAAAAGGTGGATGCGCCGACACTGAGTGGAGCCGTGTCTGAAATTACGGGCACTGAGTTGCCAAGAGAAGGCGGGCTGGTTACGAGCGTGACGGGGTGGCATGAAAGCTCAGGCCCTTATTATCTCTTCAACCCTGTCCGGTTATGGCGTGTCTATAATGTGGCCGAAAGCGGTTACACGGATGCCGGTACTTTCGCCTATCGGACGACGAGTGATTGGGCGGATACCGATCCTGCGGAAATATCCGCCGCGCGGGGCTTTGATGTGGTTCAGAAATATTACAAGCAGGTGCATGGCCGGAACAGTTTCGATGACAAAAGCAAGCTGGCGATCGTGAACGTTCATCAGGGTGAAGATTATGCCAATGCGTTTTGGAGCCCGAGCGAAGAACAGTTTTTTATCGGCGATGGCGACGGCGTGACATTTGATAATTTGGCGGTGCTCGATGTCTTGGCGCATGAATTTACGCATGCGGTGAGTGAGAACATATGTAATTTAACATACGCATACGAATCGGGCGCATTGAATGAGTCGTTCTCGGATATTTTCGGCGTGTGTGCCGAGTTCTTTGCGCAGCCGGATGATCGCGACAGCTATCCGGACGTGCATGCGGGACAGGCCGATTGGCTGATCGGCGAGGATTGCACGATATCCGATCTTGCGGTGGCTCTGCGCGATATGCGGAATCCTTCCAGTTTCGAGACGGTAGGTTTTAATATCCAACCCTCACGATATCAGGGTACCTATTGGTATGGAGGGTCGGGCGACAGTGGCGGTGTCCACAATAATTCCGGTGTTCAGAATTTCTTTTTCTATTTACTGAGTGAAGGCGGAACGGGTGATAATGACGGATATCCTTATTCGATGGAGGGCATCGGAATCACCAATGCCGAACGGGTGGCCTACAAGACTTTGAAGTATTGTACGTCCGATACGGATTATACGACGGCACGTCAGGCGTGGATTTCTGCGGCGAGCGATTTGAACACAAACTGGGTGCGTAATGTGAAGCAGGCTTGGGGGGCTGTGATCGGAGGCCCCGCTCCTGCCTTTATTATGCCGTCAACAATGCCCGTTGGCATTGTTGGGTCTCCGTATGCCTACTCGTTGAACATTGTGGGGGGCATGTCGCCTTACACTTATGAGTATATTTCGGGGGATTTGCCGGCGGGCGGGCTCTCTTTCGATTCCGGTTGGGTTATCGGAATGCCGGAAACGTCCGGCGTGTATACGTTCCGTGTGGCCGCGAAAGACGATATCGGTCAGGCCGTTACGAATAATTTCGTCGTGACCATTTTGCCGGTGAGTACCGCCCCCTTTTCGGAAACGTTTGAGTCCTCCACAAACAACGTTTTACCGTTAGGATGGGTTCAAGAGACGTTGACCAATAACCTTGCGTGGGAGATGGTGAACGGTGGTTATGACGGAGTGCCTTCAGCTGCCCACAGCGGAAGTGTTAATGCGCGGTTCGCCTCGGTGGTGGACACCAATGCGGCCGTGGCACGACTGATCACGCCGCGAATCGATTTTGGGGAAGATGCCAAAGCGGCCCGGCTTTCTTTTTGGCACTGCATGACGGCATGGGGGGCTGGGCTGAAGGACGAACTGCGCGTTTACTATCGGGCGTCGTTGAATGAGGACTGGCAGTTGTTGGCCGCCTATACCGATTCTGTCACCGCATGGACGCAACGGATTTTGGATCTTCCTTCTCCAAGCCGTACGGCCTATGCCGCATTTGTCGGTACGGGACATAACGGGCACGGTGTCTGCATAGATGATGTGATGATGTGGGATCCGACTCCTCCACTTGGCATTACGACCGCTAGCCCGTTGCCGGAGGCCGTGACGGAAGAGCCCTATAGCCTGACGTTTGCGGCAGAGGGCGGTGTTACGAATTATTCTTACGCGTTGATTTCAGGGTCATTGCCGGATGGATTCTTTTTCTTCCCTGAAGGTCTGATCACCGGGCTATGCACAACGGTTCAGACCGCCGAGTTTACACTTCAAGTGACGGATGGAGAAGGAAAGACGGCGACGAAAGACTTTAGCCTTACGGTTTCCAAGCCGAGGACTGATTTGTATGCCGAAGATTTCGAATATGGCAGTGTTGAGATGCCAGCAGGTTGGACGCAGGAATATGTAATCAGTAACGTCTCTTGGACGGTCAGCTCAGGCGGGTGGTATAGTCCTTCAGCCGCCGCCAGCGGCAATTACAACATGTTGTTTTTCTCTGGCGCGTGGGGAGCCGGCACTTCGTTTGATCAGAAGACCAAGTTGGTTTCGCCCGTGCTGAATTTGGGGCAGGCTCCCGCCAGTATCAAGCTGACTTTCTGGCTTTGCATGGAAATGTTTGAAGGCGGTCTCAATCAACAGGATGAGCTGCGCGTATTCTATCGTGCGTCCACGAACGATGCGTGGACGTCTCTGGCCGAGTTTACGTCGAATGTGGCGAGTTGGACGCAACAGTCGATGTTATTGCCGAATCCTTCGAGCACGTATCAAATCGCTTTTGAGGGGAATGCCCATTTTGGACATGGAGTCTGTATCGATGCCATTCGGATTTCAGACGCCACAGATGCGCCGATCATCACGACGAGTGCGGGATTGCCCAATGGGTTGAAGGGCATGCTGTACAGTTACAGTTTGTCTGCCGTTGGCGGCGTTGATCCGTATACGTGGACGGTGGTTTCCAATGCGTTGCCCTCCGGGCTGTCTCTGGATGAGAATACCGGTGTGATTAGCGGTACCGGCAGCGTGGCCTGCGTGAAATCGTTTAATGTCAAGGTGTCCGGTCTTGACGGACGTGCCACCACAAATGCTTTTCTGCTGCGGATTGTCCCGCCGGGCCAGTTGCCGTATACGGAGACCTTCGAGAACGCTGGGAATATTCCCGAAGGTTGGACAGAGTTGACGACGGACCGCGCAAATTGGACATTCCGTTCCGGTAGTCCCATTGTCTCAGAGGGTGGGCTTCCGACCGCCGCACACACGGGTTCGTACAATGCCTGTCTTTTTTATGCAAACAACAGCGATTATAACACGTCTAAACTGATTTCGCCGATGTTGAACCTTGGCGTTGGCACTACGAACGCCACGCTCTCTTTTTGGTTGTGTATGAGCAATATAGGTTCTTGGCAGGACCGTTTGCAGGTGTATTACAAGAGCGCGCCCGAGGCCGACTGGACAATGCTGACCAGTTTTACAACCACATTGTCTTCGTGGACCAATATCGTGCTTGCGCTTCCCAATCCCTCTTCTCGATATTATATTGCGTTTGAAGGATGGGCTCGGTATGGCGCGGGTGTCTGCATCGATGACGTGATGGTTACCGGCGATCTGGTTATGTCGGCTTATGAAGTGTGGAAGGCGGATGCCTTCGGTTCCGATGTCGGCAATGATTTAATCACGGCCGATGGGGCTGATCCTGACGGCGACGGGATCGTGAACGCGTTGGAATACGCCATGGG
>CAZTDL010000259.1:0-6390 GCA_964612775.1 uncultured Lentisphaeraceae bacterium | reverse complement strand
GAATACGAAGAGACGCGCCTGTTTCTCGCCTTGAACGATGTCGACAACGTGACGTGGGATGTGATGGTGCGCCGTGACGCTAACGCGACGCTGGAGGTCGAGTTCTGCGGCACCATGACTTCTCCCGCGCTGACGGTCAACGGCCGCACGCTGCATTTCCCTGTTGCGCTCAAGGATGGCCAGCGACTGTTTTGCCGCGACGGCCAAAGTTGGACGGTCATTGACGGCCATCGCGAGACTGTTGCAAAGGGACGCTTGGATCGGAAGATTCCGGCTCTTATCTCTGGACCGAATCGTTTATCCTTTATCTGTACGGCTCCAGATCGCGCTCAGGTCAAACTGGTCAAAGTTTACGAATAAGGGTTTAGTAGCCGTTGAATGACGGGACTTCGAGGACAACAGGTTATGATCACTCATTCCAATTCCGTTTTTCTTCGTTTTTTCGAAAACGTGTTGTTTACGGTCTTTGTGTGCCTCGGCCTGATAACGTCCGTTGTCGCGGAAGAGACGCTTTCTCTTCAGATCGGCGAATCTTATGATCAAGTGATCGCGAAACTGGGCTCGCCTTCAGGCACGATCAAGGCCGGACAACGGCAAGTTCTAACCTACCCGGATGGCATTCTGGAGTTTCGGGATCACCTGCTGTTTAAAATCGGCCGAGATTTTGTCGCCAAGCATCAGGCGCGTCAGAAGCATATGGCCTTTGTGGAAGAGCAGACGAAAAAAGGTCTTGTGCCGTACGGTGACCAATGGCTGTCTCCGGAAGAAAAACGGCTGAAGGTGGAAGCCGAGCAGAATCGGGAGAACGTATCGGATTTGAGCGATGTGTTGACCTACCAGATACACGTCAAAATGTTTGATCGCGCCAATGGTTATTTTTCAGGCCCTGTTCGAGCAAAAGCATATCAGGATGCCTTGAATGACAAGGGCTACCGCATGTCTCCGGAACGGTGTGTGGGGTATGTGCCAGGGGAACAGACTGCGGCGCTTTATGTTCCCAAATCCTACAACGGGAAAGGCGCTTGCGGCGTATGTGTCGATATCCGACCGGTCAATGCCGGTTCGATCCCGCTAGGCTACCGAGCGCTTGCCGACAAGTACAATTTCATTTGGATTTCGCCAAACATGGCGGGCAACAATGTGGAACCGCTCCGACGCTGGGCCTTAGCTCTCGATAGTTTGGCAACGGTCAAACAGGATTTTCGCGTGGAGGGTGAACGCGTCTTTCTCAATGGTTTTTCGGGGGGTGGCGTTATCGCCATCAACCTGCTTATGCTGTATCCTGAATATTTCAAGGGTGTCATCTGCCATGCGAGAGGTGTTTATCTGGTCGATACGCCGGGGCCGGAACGTCGTGTTTTCCCGCGACACTTTAGCTATCTCAGCAGGGACGATCTGACGCGGGTTGCGGCTTTACGCAAAAAATGGATTTTCATCTCGGGGCCTGGTGACCCCAATTATTCGCATATCGTCGCCGCTTTGCCCCAATGGAAGGGATTGGGATTTGACGCAATGTTTATCGATGTTCCCGGTTTGGGTCATGCCGATGCGCCGCCGCAGTTTCTTGAGGACGCGTTGAACCTGCTGCCGGTAAACTGAATGGGCATTCAGAGAACGAGGCCCTCTGCGCGCGAATACGCGTGTTCGGAAGCATAGGGGATTGGACCGTCCGCAGACGGGTTGGGATCGCCGTTCTTGCCGGAAATCTGCGCGGCATTTCGGATACGGTCTTTTTTTTGGGCCTTTTTTCAGTCCTTTTTCTTCCCTGGCGCCACTCGTTTTGTTACGATCCCCGCCAATGACCAAACGGAAGAAAAATATATATCGCAACATGAGAAAGCCGTTAGAATGGTTCGGTATTGGCTTGGCAAAGGCGTTGATTCCCCGTCTTTCCCTCTCGACTGTTGTGCGATTGGCCGATTTTATTTCCGTGTTGTCCCCTGTCCTTGATCGCCGGGGGTGGCGCATCGCCAAGGCCAATTTGAGAGTCATGTTCGGCCCGCGTATGACACCGGCGCGCGAACGCATCATTATCAAACGTTCCTATCGTACCATGGTGCGTACGGTTCTTAACCTGTTCTGGATCTTGCGGGATACGCGCGCGCGTATTCTTGCTCAGGTTGAATTCTCTCCCAGCACGCTGGCGTGTGTCCGCGAGCATCAGCCCGCCGTGATGCTGAGCGCCCATCTGGGGAATTGGGAGCTTGTCGCTCAGGGCGGTGTGGCCTATGGCATTCCCATCATGTGTGTCGCCAAGCAGATCGGATCCGAGGCGATGACGGATCTCCTGACACATCAGCGTGTTCTCATCGGCCAAGAGATCATTCCCGTTGAAGGTGCCGTAAGACCGCTGATCCGCACGCTAAAAAGCGGAAAAAGCGTGGGACTTCTGATCGATCAGCATATGGCTATCGCCGATGGCGGTTCGATGTGCACATTCTTTGGTTTGCAGGTCTGTGTGTCCATGACGCCCGCCACACTGTCGCGGAAACTCGGGGTCCCCATTCTCTTCGTCTGGTCGAGACCGGTCAAGGGCGCGCGTTATCGTATCGAATGCAGCGACATATTCCCTTCCGATCCGTCCGTTTCGGATCCGATTCGCACCCAGCAATTGTCCGATGCCATCGAACGTGTTATCCGTCGTCACCCTTCCTGTTGGTGCTTAACCTATCGTCGGTGGCGGCGGATCGGACCGCAAGAGGATCCGGCGTGTTATCCTTTTTACGCCCGACGGGTAAAACAACCGTTGAATGTCTGACACTGTCATCGGCACGCTCAATTTGAACGGCGCTGATACACGCGCACATAATCAACTTCCATTGACGTGCCGTCAATCAGATCCGTCACCGGCCCGGCCCATTTGATGATGGCTGAGCTGAGCAACACCGGCGCGGGCCTGTGGCAGATGGAATTGGTTTCGCGGCGGATTTCCTGCCCGTCAAAGAACCAGACCAATTCTTTTTCTGTCCATTCAAAGCCGTAGACATGGAACTCTTGGCTGAGGTTGTGCTTTTTAACCGCCCACGTCGTGCTTTTGTCCCAATGTTTGCCGGACCAGTTGTGAATATTCATGTTGACCTCGTCCGGAAAGTGCCCCTCATTGATGTCGATCTCGAAACGTCCGGGCGTGTTTGCGGTTCCGCCTTGCGCCATTAGCCAGAAGGAGTTGTTCAATCCCGTTGCTGCGCCGTATCTGTAACGGCATTCGAAGTAACCATACGAGAACGTTTGTTTCGTCCATAAGCTGGCGGATGTCCAGTCTTGGCCGCCGCGTGTTTCCTTCTTGTTGAGCAAACGGCAAAGGCCGTTCGTCGTAACCGCGTTTTCGCGCCAACGGCTGCATAGGATATGGCCGCTCGGCGCATTTTGAAAATGCCAGTCGGCGTCGAGTTCTGAAGTCGTGCCGGTGAATTCGTCTTGCCAGATAAGGCGGTATGCGGACATCGGATCAATCTCGATTTCTGCCCAAATGATTTTCTGGACGTCACCGGTGACGGCCTTGATATCGACCGAGTTGACCCCGTCGCAGACCGCTTCGTGAGGAAAATCGAATCGCAAGGCGCGGGCGGACGCCTTCCCGCCATATCGGGCCGGGGAAGCGAGATTTGTGCAAAAGATCATGTTTTGTCCGTTCAGGCGTGCGGAGAAGGTCGCCGCATCGACGTCGGGCCTGTCCGCTAAACCGATCACGACCGCTGTTTTTCCGGTTGCAGGTTTTTTGCCGACGGCGATTTTGAATGTCGCGGTTTTGTCGGTCAATCGCGGGAGTTGTGCGCCTGTCTCGAAGTTCTTTGGGACGGTATCCCGGTAGGCGACAGGACATCGGCGAAGATGGGTCAGAACCGTGTCTTCATCCAGTCCCCTGTCGAGTATCGGACGATATGAGGACTTCTCGATCGGGTGGTAAACGGTGTTGAAGAGATAGAACGCGTTCGCGCCACGATAGCGTAAAGCCGCCGCCCATCCGTAATACATAGAGAGGTCATTGTCTAGCCGTGGCGCACCCGGATAGGCGGAGGTTCCGTTATCGGTTGCGGGGACAACCGGGATTTTCTGGGCCAGCGTGCCCAATCGCGTCCGCCACAGTTCAATGGGAATGTCAAAATCGCCGGTTGAGAAAAAGGGCGAGACCACAAGCATGTCCACCAGCCCCTGTTTGGCCCATGTGATACCGTCCATGCCCAAACCGGCGGCCGTGTCGGGATGGCTTGGAATCCGCGCCGCAAGCTGGATAGCATGGCCGCGTTTGGTTGCTGCCGCTTGGGCGAGTTGGCGCACTTGGCGGGTGAAATCGGTCAGAATGGGAGCCTGTTCCATCTCTTTTCCGGGAGTAAGATGGTAACAAAAACGCATCCAGTCTAGCTCGATCCCGTCCATGTCGTAGCGCTCAAGAAGTTCGCGGACCAAGGCCAGAGGATAGTTGCGCACCTCTTGCTTGGAATAGTCGAACGCGTAATCGGTCCAGTTGCCGCTCGTCGCGTTTGGTACGCGCCACAGTTCAGGATGTTTTCGCCAGTAGTTGGTGTTCCGGAAATAGTTTGTCGTCGTCACGAAATGCACGTCGTTCATACGCATGGTGATCCATGGCGAAAGGTTGTCTTCGCGGCAACGGCTGATCCAGACCCGATAGGGGTCGATTCCTTTATCGTGCAGGATCTTGGCGTTGACACACCAGATGTTCGTGGGCATGACACCGCCGACTTCTTCCCAGATTGCTTCATGGACAGAAGAACGATAACTGGTGCGTTGGCCGTTGGGGCACATGAAGAAATGTGTCACTTGCGTGTGCGCGAACTGGTCGATGTAGGCCTGCAAGTCGGCGGCCGTCATCAAGTCCGAGTTTTTTTGAAATAATGGTCGTTGTCTTCGTTGATGATCAGCATCGGTTTCTGCGCAAAGCAGGCTAAGGTTAAGCCGCACAGCAAGCCGGCCATCGATTTATGCGTGAGTTTCGCCATGATTCTGTTTCCGTTTTGACGTGGTAGCGTTCACCTGTTCAGTGCGGTGTTCATGCGTTGGATGGCCTCGTCGGTCTCCGCCGGACTCTTGAAACCGATAGTTACGGCGTCGATTTCGGACTTCGACAGGGCGTAGCGGATCGATTTTTCACGGTCATCCGGATTCGTGAAATCGCCGTCCGCGAAAATCTTCATTCCGATGACGCCATGTCGGTTTTTTTCATGAGCGCAATCTGTGTCATGACCGGGTCGATGTCTGTGCCGGACACGTCCCCTTTCTGTGCTTCGCCGTCGATGTGTTGGCCTTGGGGGTTCACACGTACAAGGTTGACCTCAACCCAGTCCGATTGCGCCGCGATGCGGAGCGCTGGAAGCGAATGGCACGAAACGCCCTTGGACCGAATCTTGCCCGTGGCTTTAGCCTTATCGAGGGCGGTCATGAGTCGATTGCGATCTTGGGCCCATGTGGCCGTGTAGGCACAGTGCACAAGCATGCAGTCGAGGTAATCGGTCTGGAGAATTTTGAGTTGCTGTTCGATGACGCCCTCCGGTTTATCCGGATTGCCGCTGATTTTCGACAGCAGAAAGATTTCATCGCGAGGCAGGCCTTTGACGGCATCCCCGAGCCATTGGAAGGTCTTGTAGGATTGGGCACAGTCAAAATAGCGGATGCCTTGATCGAAGGCGTAACGCACGAGTTTGTTAAAGCCGTCTTGACCGAGATCGCGTTGCACGGCGCCGCCGTGGCTGCCTAATCCCAGGCCGAGCCGACTGAGCTTGAGCCCCGTTTTGCCCAGCACGACCGTGTCCGTTGCGCTTCGCTTCTCTGTCGCGCAAGCCACGGCGGGCGTGAAGGCCGCGGCCGCCGCCCAAGAAGAGGCTGACGCGGAAAGAAAGTCGCGGCGCGTGATAGACGGTTTTCTCGTTTTCATGCCTTCATGCTCCTTGTTGGTTTCCCGATGACGTATCGGAAACCCTTTAGGGAAAAACAGCTTCATCACCCTGCTGACTGCTCAAGAGGAACGAATATGTGCGTCATGTTACGTGACGCGAAAGGATGGGTCAATCTGAGATTCATCAGTTGACGCGCTTTGCGCGATGGTAGTACTATCGGTGCCCATAAAAGGATTATGGTTATGAAATACGGCTTGATGATGCTTGCGGTGTTTTTTTTGTTTAGCGCACCTCCTGTTCTTGCCCAGAACTGGCCTCAGTGGCGTGGCCCCGATAATAATGGCGTGGCTGCGCCGGGACATTATCCTGTGATGTTCACATCGACGAACGGTCTGCTCTGGAAAGCCGTCCTGCCCGGCAAGGGCGGTTCTACACCTGTGGTATGGGGCGACCGTATCGCGTTGACGTCGGGTGTGGGAGAGGGCACTAACGGCTTGGACGGCGTGCTCTGTTTCGATTTCTCCGGCAAACAACGATG
>CAZTDL010000258.1:0-6403 GCA_964612775.1 uncultured Lentisphaeraceae bacterium | reverse complement strand
TGATGCCGCCTTCGACGATCTTGTTACGTCCCGCAACAACGATGACCTTTGTGGGTCCGTAGATCATGGCGGCGACGCGGTTGACGTTTCCGTCGATGTTCACGAGACAGCCGTCGAGCGTCACCGCGTTGGTCCCGCTTAGGAAAAGATCACACGTTTGCTGTCGCTTCATGATGGTGATGCGCTGCTCGGGCGTCAGGTCGGGAAATCCGTGGTTCAGAATTTCCTTTCCCCGGTCGGCGAGAATCGTCGTGAGTTTCAGGTCGGCCACGGATAGCGAACCGCCGAAGCCGATGGATTGGGCGGTTGTTGCCTCGTTGAGAATGTAGTCTGCGGCCTCTTGCGCAGTGGCGCAGTAGACAGCTGTGAAATGTCGTTTTGTCAGGATTGCGACCAGTTTGCGGCACTTCTTTACTGAGGTCCGGTTGTTCAGTTCGATCGTTCTGGGTAGCATGGTCAAATCCTTATGCATCGCGCTTGACCGAATTATGAGTCAAGACGTCGTCGGCGTCAAGCGGCCCTCCGTTATGCTGAAGTAATATTTCCCTATTGTGTTCCACTTCGCCCGACTTGTGCGGATAGGCCGGACGCGCATCGCAAATGATGGCGCACGCGCAGCTGATCCGCCGGGAGCCTGCGTTCCGCTTGGCCCCCGCCGAAAGACTTTGTCGTCAGGCCGAGGCGTTTCATCATATCGTCCGCAGACGTTCGGAATTCCCCTGTCCGCCCCGTCACAACCGGCAACGCCGTCTCAGGAATTTCAGACTGCATCGGCCTTGACGGCCTTGGATCAGTCCGCAGGCATATTCGGATGCCGGTGAGTCCTCCGGAATTGACATGAATTTCGAATATGATAATCTTTGAAAATTAAAAAAAGGTTTATATCCGGATTGTTTTAAGGATATCGTGTGAAAGGGGTGTTCGGATGGGATGGAACGATGAAGTTGAGAAAACGGTGAGAGGATTCTGTGCGATGCGTAAACCCAAGAAGCTGTGGTTACTGCGAATCGGGGGGGCGTTGACTTTGGCTTTAATCCCGTTTTATGGGAGAAGCGTTGAAGTTGGGACGCGTCAGCGGACCATTGTGCCCGTGGAACTGCCGGTGTATACGCCAATCGCACCGTCAAATGTCGCTGCTTATGTGGATCACGGTTATGCCCAATGGCAATGGGAGCCCGGCACAAACGAGGGCGTGCGGTTCGATCTGATGCCTGCGGGCTATGCGGGAGCGATCCGCAGGACGCGTCTGCTCTCGTATTTCACCGTCAGCGACATTCATATCACAGATAAGGAGTCGCCGGCTCAAGTGCCCTATTTCGGTTGGAGCGCGACGTTCGGAACCCAAGGCCCCGCAAGCCTCAACCCCTCATCCTATTCGCCGGCCATGTGTGCCACGACCCATCTGCTTGATGCGACGGTCCGTACGGTCAATTTCTTGCACCGGTTGGCCCCGTACCATTTCGGCATGGCGCTCGGAGACTTTTGTAACTCGGGGCAGTATAACGAGCTCCGCTGGTTCATCGATGTGATGGACGGCCAGATGATCGAACCCAGTTCGGGCGCGCATCTCGGGGCGGACACGGTCGACTATCAGATGCCGTATCAGGCCGCAGGTCTCGACCGTTCCATCCCGTGGTATGCGGTCATCGGCAACCACGACCAGTTCTGGATGGGCATCGGCTATCCGACGGAAAAGGTTCGGGAGGCCTTGGTCGGCAGCAACGTGCTTGAAATCGGCACGTCCCCCACACTGGGTCCTTTGATTCCGAGTGCCTCGGAGGGGTTCGGCACGTACGTGGGCGTGGTCGACGGGACCACGCCTTACGGCGATGTGATCTGCTGGGGGCCGACGAACGGGTTTGCCGTACGGCCGACTGTCGCGCCCGATTCGAACCGCCATATCGTCACCGGGGACATTTCGTCGCCCACAAATTTCATCAACGCGTTTTTCAACACGACGTCCGAACCGTCCGGGCACGGTTTCAAACGGGACGGCGCGGGCAGCACGGCGGCCTGTTATTCGTTCGATCCGCTGGCCAGCGTGCCGATCCGCATGATTGTGCTCGACGATACCTGCAAGTCCGACCAGACAAACAAGTTAGCCACGTTTTACGGCGCGGGCTGGGTGGACGAAGCGCGATATACATGGCTCACAAACGAACTGCAGAGGGGACAGGACGAGGACCGGTTGATGATTCTGGCGGCCCATATTCCGATTTGTCCGCAAGAGAGCCTTTATGTGACAAATAAGACCTCGGGCAAGCTGTTTTACGATGCCGTGGTGGAGACGAACCTCATTGCCACGCTGCACCGTTATCCGAATCTTCTGATGGTGATGGCCGGGCATCGTCACCTGAACGTGGTGACACCGTTCCCTTCGCCCGATCCGGAGCATCCCGAATGTGGTTTCTGGGAGGTCGAGACGCCGTCGCTGCGGGACTTTCCGATCCAGTTCCGCTCGTGGGAGATTTTTCTTAACAGCGACACGAACATCTCGATCGTGACGACGGATGTCGATCCCGAGACGGTGGCCGACTCGCCGGCGGAGAAGGCGATCGGGCTCGGTCTGGGGGCCTTGCGTGTGTACAACTGTGTGGAACTGACCAATACGTACTCGCATACGTACAATGCGGAGTTGGTCAAACAGTTAACGCCCGCCATGCAGGCGAAAGTGGCCGGTTTCGGCGAAACGCAATGGCGGCGTGTGGCCATCGACAGCGGTGCCGTTGGACTCGAAGTCAGTTTTCTCGGTCGGTTGCAGTCTGTCGATTCGCTGGCATCTCCTTCGTGGGCCGAGATCCCGGACGCGACGAACAGCCCTTACCGGGTTTCAGGCCAGACCTCGACACGGTTCTTCCGTGCCGTCGAGGAGTGAGACGCTCGCCCTGTTCTTTCGGTCCCTCTTGCGAGCGTTCGCGGAGAATCCTGTTTTTGTTCAAGGCAACGGCACAGCGTTGACCATAAGCCTTACCTGCCTGACGCGGTCATCGCCGGCAAAGGCGCGTACGGCGTGTTCGATCTGTTTCAACTGTGTGCGCCGTATCTCGAAAAGGTGCATGGACGAGGTTACGAAAATGTAAAGAATGCCGTTATCCCATTTCCCGGGGCGGGTGACTTTGGCCACATGTGGGGCAACGAGCGTTGGCCACGCCTGCGTCAGTTCATCCAGCCATGGGCAGACGTTGATGCTCAGGCGCTTCAGCGTTTTTTCGATCGCTTGGGAGAAAGGTTCGGGACCCTGTCGGGTTTCGGGGGGATCGGCATCGATCGGCAGACCCGGAATAATATGGTTGAAAAGTGTTTTTACGCCGCGGTTTCGCTCGATATCGCGCGGCGTCAGTTGCCTTCGCGCGGGGGTTGGTTCCACGAGAAAAGAGGTTTCATCCGGAGGTCCTTCAGCACTGACTTCCCCGGGCTCAAAATAGGAGACGTTTTCAAACGGATGTTTGCCTTTACGCATGCGGACAGTATATCATAAGAAAACGAACAAGGTGAATAGGAGAATATCATGAAAAAAGGCAACATGCTGATCGCCCAGAGTGGCGGACCGTCGATGGTGATCAATCAGAGTCTCGTTGGTGCGGCACTGGCCGCGAGAGACAATAAGGCCGTGGGCAAAATTTATGGTGCGTTGCACGGCATACAAGGTATTTTGGACGAGAAGTTTATCGATTTGAGGAAAGAAAGCCGTTCAACGCTGGAGGCTGTCGCCAATACGCCTTCTTCGGCATTGGGGTCTGTGCGTCGCAAGCCGACGCATGAAGATTGTCAGGCGATTTTCCATGTGTTGCATAAACTGTCGATCCGTTATTTCTTTTATATCGGCGGCAATGATTCTGCGGAAACCGTGCATATTATCAATGAGGAAGCGGTGAAGGCTGAATACGGAATCAGCTGTTTCCATATTCCCAAGACGATCGATAACGATTTGCGGGAGAACGACCATACGCCGGGTTTTGGTAGCGCGGCACGTTTTGTGGCGTGCGCGATCAAGGGCGACGATCTGGACAACCGTGCGTTGGGTGGCGTGAAGATTGACGTGATTATGGGCCGTAATGCGGGTTTTCTGACGGCTGCCTCCGCTTTGGCTCGTCAGGAAAAGGACGATGGGCCGCACCTGATTTATCTGCCGGAGCGCCCCTTCAGCATTGAGGGTTTCGTGAAGAATGTGAAGGCCTCGATGAAGAAATACGGACGGTGCGTGGTTGCGGTCTCTGAAGGGATCATGGATAAGGACGGGACTCCGATCGTGGCGAAGTTTACGCAGGAGACAGATTCGCACGGTAACGTGCAGTTGAGCGGGACCGGAGCGTTGGGCGATTTGTTGGCAAAGATTGTTAAAGAGCAGGCTGGCATCAAGCGTGTGCGTGCCGATACGTTTGGTTATTTGCAGCGTTCCTTCCCGGGGCTGGCCTCCGCAAGCGATGCGATGGAGGCTCGATTGGTGGGGGTGTCGGCGGTACAGGCGGCTGTGAACGACGAGATTTCGAGCGGTTCGATTGCGATCAAGCGAAAAGCGACAAAGAAATACAGTGTGGAATTCGTCGTCGTGCCTCTGAGAAACGTTGCCAAGGACACGCGACATATGCCCGACCTGTTCATCAATAAGGCGGGGAACGATGTGACGCAGGCTTTTATTGATTATGCTCGTCCTCTGGTCGGCGACTTGCCGGTCTGTGCGCGTTTGGCGCAGTTGCGCGCGTGAGAATCGTTTGCGAATGGCGGCGCTTACGGGCGTGAACGAAAATAAGGTGAAAGGGCTGACGTATGGACGAGGTCATGCGTGAAACGGCAGATCCTGATTCGGCGGACGAAGCGTTGTCTCGGACCGAACTCCAGATTGAGCAGGAGAAACTCAAGCTGGAGCGCGAGCGTATTCTGTTGGAGCGCGAGCGTTTGGAGGCTGTCAGCGAACGTGTCCGCGCGCAAGAGGTGATTCGTACCGATAAAAACGGGAAGTTATCGGTGACGCTCTCGACCCTTATCCTCGTTTCCATCATCTGCACCTTGGCCGGGGGCATATTGGGAGCCTTCTCAACCTCCACACATCTGGATCACCGCAACACTGCACGGTTACATGAGGTTATGCAGACGTTGGCGGCCGCTTCGCCCGGAACGATCAATCTGGCAACAAATGGAAACGCGGCCGCGTCTGACGATATGCCATCGTGGTTAAAGGCAATGAAACCCAAGGGAGCGCACGCCGGAATATCGTTGGTCGTGATCCAGTAGGACTGAAAAACACCCGATGCATACGCGTTGGCGGTTCTTTTTTTGCGTTGAGAATGGAGAGTTTTGCTTGGGTTTCCCCCGGTGGGGCTGCGCCGGTGATCAATGAGGATGAGCGGTTGGAGAGTCAAGGGATGTCGTTTTTTAAGGCCTATGATATGCGCGGCGAGTTCGGGGTCGATTTCGATCTCGATACCGTTTACCGTATCGGGCGTTGGCTGCCGGCGGTGCTCGGGGCGAGTCGTATTCTCGTTGGCCGCGATGCCCGGTTATCATCGGACGCCATCCGTGACGCGCTTTGCAGAGGGATCATCGACGCGGGATGTTCTGTGGACGATATGGGCTTGGCCACCACACCCATGGTGTGTTTCTTCACGGCGCAGGAGTCCTACGACGCATCGGTGCAGATCACGGCTTCGCATAATCCCTCGAACCACAATGGCATGAAGGTGTCGCGGTCAGGAGCGATACCGGTCGGATATGACACAGGCCTTTCTGAGCTTGAACAGCATGTGCTCTCAAAGTCGTTGCCGCTCATCTCTAAGACGCCCGGAAAATACGCGGCTGTTCGTTATCGTGATGCGTTTGTCGCATGGCTGCGGCGCTACTTGTCGGATTTGTCCGGGATGCGGTTCGCTGTGGACTGTTCGGACGGTATGGCGGGGCTGGTTATCCGCGACGTCTTAGGTGAAGGCCCCATCTATCTCAACGAGGTTCCTGATGGACGTTTTCCGCATCATTCTCCTAATCCTTTGGAGGCGGAGAGCCGAATGCAGATCGCGGAGGTGGTGCGGTCCAACAGATTGGATGTCGGTGTGATCTTTGACGGCGATGCGGATCGGGTGATGTTCGTGGATGAAACCGGAGCGTTTGTTCAACCGGACTATCTGATTCCTGTGATTGCGCGGCATTTCCTTGCGCAGGAGCCGGGCGCGATTGTGATTCACGATATCCGGACCTCGCGGGGGGTGATCGAAGCGTTGCAGGCGGACGGGGCAAAACCGCTGATGGGTAAGGTTGGACATGCCTTCGCCAAGGTGGCCATGCGTAAGACGGGAGCGGTCTGCGGCGGCGAATTGGCGGGGCATTACTATTTTCGGGATTTTTTTTGTTGCGATTCGGGCGAACTGGCGGCATTGCTGGTGTTGGCTGCGGTGGCCAAGGCCAAGCGGCA
>CAZTDL010000257.1:0-6433 GCA_964612775.1 uncultured Lentisphaeraceae bacterium | reverse complement strand
ATGCCTTCCAACAATCTGAACGTGATATGCGGATGGTTGTTACAGGCGAAAAAAACCAGATTCGGCTCACAGGTCACTCCGCCGGCGCCCGTGCGGATCTGAGCGGCGGTCACCTCGGCCAGCTGACGCGTGGTATAGCGAAAATGCCGCTCACTGTCCCACACCAGTTCAACGCCGTCCCGATTATATCGCGTATCGCCGGAAAGCGCCTCTTCCAGCGCCATCAGCATCATCAGATGCCCCGTGTACATCACATTGCCGCAGGCGCACGGATCCGGAAACCACGCTTCACGACTCCAATAGCTCTGGATGTACGACCACGCCTTACGGTCGGCCACGCGTGCCACCGTGTTACTGATCACGCGACGCGTCAACCCGACATAAGCGGGCGTACGCATCCCCAGCGCCGCTGCGGCATAGCCGGCAAAAGCAGCCTGATAACGGATCGAAAAGTTCCCGTGTTGGCTTCCGCCGACATCCCAAACCTCCTTTTCCCGTTCCGGAGGCAGGCGGCAGGTCGTATCCGCCAGCCACTGCTGAGCCGACACTTCGGACGGCGAAAGCGGTTGCGGCTGTAGCCACCACGCCTTCTCCAGGCCTCCAGACGGCTGAGCCAGACTGCGGACAGGGAACGGATCAGACAACCACATCACGCCGAGGCAAGCTATCGCAAGAGCGATAAAAAACACCGCGACATACCGCAACACTCGCAGACTTTTACGCATGACGATCTCCGGAACTTCGGCGGAACGCGGAAAAAACGCCTAAAAGCCAGACGTCCGGAAGAGAACCGGACGCTTGATTTTGAGGCATGAAACGCATAAGACCCGACTTTCAACAACGGAAGGCGAGTTGAATGCGAGCTATCGACTTGAATGTTATACAGGGCATCCACGGCTTTCAAGCGGAAAGACCGGCCTGTTTGAAAGGTCCCGACGGCGGTCGAGAAGCCCATATACGTCCGGCCCGCTCCTGATTCCGGTTTCCCGATTGCGGGCAAAAGGAGGTAATCGGGGGCCCGTCGGGCGGACGCGACTCGTACTGCGCGTCACCGTCCATGGATAGGCTCTTCAATCGACGCCCAAGCAAACGTTCTGTTCCGGCAACACCTGACGGACATGGCCGAGATTCACGTTTCGTACAGGCCGATTCTCCTTTACGGCGCATGCCGACGCCGAACGCCCGCCGTCAGCAGATTTTCAACAGTCCGCGGCACAAGCGCCCCGAGCGGAATCTCCCACGCGTGATGATCGCCGCTGTCCGCACCGCCGAGACCGACGCAGTCCTCGAAGTGTCTCCGCACCATGAAGCCGTCGAATGTGATCCGCTCCACGCCGTCCAGCACGCGGCTGACCCGCACGCCCAATTGCGGCGCGACTTCCGCCAGGAACGCTTTTTCGTAGCCGGGCAGGGATCGGACGCTCTGAAGCCGCTTCCAGATCGCTTCGCGATGCGCACACTCGCAATGCGTCAGCCACGCGGCATCCAATCCGTCGCCGTCCCCTTCGGGCGGCGCGTATGAACGGGTCCAGTGAATGCCCTCCTGCGGCGTGGGATCGCCGATGAATGCGTGACGTTTCTGGGTCGACGGGATTCCTCCGAAGCGATACGCCAAGCCGACGTCCGAACTCCGTTTCTCATGCGCCGCGCCGTCGGAGGCGAAAAGATCGCCGTCTCCCGTCGTGTCGATCACCTGTTTCGCCCGAATGGCAGGGGTCCCTTTTGGTCTGGAACACGGCTCCCACTACGGCATCTTTGTCGAGAACCGCGTCCAGCGCTCAGCTGTGCAGACACAGCGTCACCCCCGCTTCTGATCTTAACCCGTTTCATTGGCCCCCGCGCCCGGAGATCGCGGGCCATCTTACACAGCGCGTCTTTATAGGCCGTGCGCGACCTCCGGGCGCGCATCGCTCAGAATATTTCCGACACGTCTATGAAATGGAGAGGTGCCACACACTTCCTCGCCCTGATTTTTTCGGCGTCATGAATTGTGAGGCAACGCGACTTTGTGTTTTTTCATTTTCTTTGTGTCTTCATGGTAAAAATTGAGGGTGCGGGCTTCGCCCACATCAAGAGACCTGCCGCACGATCCTTTCCACAACGAGTTTTCGGAAATCGGGCGAGAGGTTGGCGAAATAGGCCGTGAAGCCGGTCACTCGGACAATCAGATCGGGATACGCCTCTGGATTCTTACTCGCCGCCAGAATCTTCTGTTCGTCGACGACATTGATGTTCATAAGCGTTCCTCCCAGCGCGAAATGCGAGCGGACCAGCGCTTTCAGGCAGGTCGCCGCCTGCGCGTCGTCCAAGTTCCCGAAGTCGACCTCCAACTGCAGCGGCGCGGTGTTGCCGTAGCCCGGCTGCACGGATGCGACTGCGGCGGCCATCGCCGTGACCGCCCCGTCGCGCCGGAAACCGACGCTGGGATTCGCGCCCTGCGAGATGGGTTCGCCCGCACGCCTTCCGTTCGGCAGCGCGCCCACGCTCTTCCCGAGCCGCACCGTGTCCGCCCAAGAGAACAGCCCCGGGATGAGGACAATCGGTTTCACGAACGGAATGTTCCTGGCCTCGGCCCGGACCATGGCGGAAAAGTCTTTCACAATCCGTTGCGCCCAAGCGTCGCCGCGCTCGGAGTTCCCATACTTTTCCGAGCGCGCCAAAAGCCTCTGCACCTGCGGAGCGTCTTTAAAATCGGTCTCCGTCGCGCGAAACACGTCGTCAAAAGTTAGAGGTTTTTCGCGCTCCACCCGCTGCTCCAGCGCTGCGAACGCGTCCGCCACGGTCGCCAGCGCCGCGCCGTCGACCGCGAGGGTGTAATACCGCGCGCCGCCGTGAGAGGCGTCCAACCCCGACTCGACCGGGCCGACCGACAGCAGGTTCAGCAGAAGCTCCGGTTCGTTCTCCCACTGGTGAGCCAATTGGAAGGCGATACCCTGTCCCGTCACCCGCACGGCTTTCTGCAGGTGATCCGCAAACAACCGGTACAGCGCCTCCGTGGATTCGCGCCGCGCCGCTTTCCACGCGACCTCGAACACCTTGGCGAAGTTCACCTTCACCAGATCGTTCATGCAGTACTCCAGCCCCGGCAGACTCATCCAATTGCAGCCCAGCGCGATCCGCCTGCGGGCCAACTCAACGGGATACCCGTTTTTAACGAATCCGCTGCACAACGCCGCGTCTCCGGAGAAGCGCGGGAAGGAAAGACGCTCCTCCACCAGGCAGCGCACGCCTTCGTCGAACAGTTGTTCCGGCAATCCGTCATGCACGCGGATGGTGACGTTGCAGGTGCTTTTCAGCAGCCGCGCAGCCTGAAGGATCAGATACGAAATCGCGGAGGTTTGATCGTCTCCGCTCTCGTCGGGTCCGCCGATCTGATAGTAATGCGTGTCGTTCAGCAGCAGACAGAACAGGTAAAAGACCGCATCCTCGTCGTCGATCAGCCCCGCCGCCTTGTCCCGTTCGTAATACGGACGTAGCAGAACGTCCAACTGCCCGCCCGCGCCGTCCCGGTTGTACACCCGCGAAGCGATGTTGAACCAGGCGATCCACTGGCACGCCTCGCGCAGCGTCTGCGGCGGCTGTTCGACCAAACGCGCGTTGATTCGCGCCAGCTCCGCCAGCCCTTGCTTTTCCGCCTCTTGCGCCGTGCGCCGGATCAGATCCCGCACGCCGAGAATCGCGTCCTCCTCGGCCAGATAGAGGTCCTGGCTTTCTTGATTCGAGAGCGGCGTTTCCGCGCGTCGCGCGCGCACCTTGGACAAAAGCCCGCCCCAACCGAGCTTCAGGCCGATGGCGTAATCCGGCGCGAAATGGCCGTCTTTTCCGATACCCGGCGTGATGTCGTACAGAAGCTGCGCCGGACGCAGGAAACTGTAGTCAAACCCGAACGGCGAAAGCGACAGACGGTAGTTCGCGCGCATACGCGACAGCATGAACATCCATCGTCCCGTCAGCGCGTCGTCGGGGTCGACGTAGACAGGATGGCGCTCCATCAGATAGCGAAAATTCGTTCCCCACACCCGAACGCCGTGAAACGACCCGTTGGCGTCGCGGCACGGCAGGGTCAGCTTGAACGACTCCGGCGGCAGCACCCAGCCGTAGTCGTCTTCGTCCATCGCGCCCAGACGGCGGCGTTTCTCCTCCGTCTGCTGAAGTTTCTTCTCGCGCAAACGCCGAATCTGTTCCGAATATCTCATGCCTTTTTCCCATCCACAACCAGCGGAATATCCGCGTCGCGCACTTTCCGGCACAGGTGCCGCACGCGCTCATCCGAAGGCGCGTGAAACGTCGGGCACGTCCACCCCAACGCTCTGAATTTTTCCTGTCCCAGCGGCTGATAGCGCAGCAGTTCGTAATACGCCAGCGTTTTCAGCGGTTTCAGGACCCCGATCGTCTGTTCCATGTTCGCGTCGTCGTCGTTCACCCCCGCCACCAGCGGCGTCCGGACGATAATCGAAAGAGGTGCCGTTTGCAAGGCGGTGAAGTTTTTCAGGATCAGGTCGTTGGACACGCCCGTCGCGCGGCGATGGCGTTCGGAGTCCGCCAGCTTCAGATCCGCCATCAATACTGTCAGAAAGGGCAACACCGTTTCCAGCACGTCCGCCGGAACATTCAGACTCGTCTCGATGGCCGCGGAAATACCCTCTGCCCGGCACAGCTTCAGCAACGCCAGCAGAAAATCAGGCTGACAGCAGGGCTCGCCGCCGGAGAACGTCACGCCGCCCCCCATTGAATAAAACGGCCGGTCTTTCCGGATGACCGCCATGACCTCATCCGCCGTTCTTTCATTGGCCGACAGGCTGCGCGCGCCGAACCGGCACCGGTCCGCGTGTTCCGCCAAACCGCCGCACGCTCCGCAGCCCAGACACCGGTCGGGATAAAACAACGGAACGGGGTACGCGCTCCACGTCTCGGGGTTGTGACACCACGAGCAACGCAGCGAACAGCCCTGCAGGAACACGACCGTCCGAAGGCCGGGACCGTCGTGAAAAGAGCCCCGCACGATATCCGTCACCCAACCTTTCAAGCGCTGTACCTCCTCAAGCGGGCCTCGCCCGCAACCAACTGAAACAAAGGTGTTTCGGAACACTGGAATGATGGGGTTAGATCAAAGGTTCCGCTTTCATCCATTATTCCATCCTTCCACCATTCCAGTCTTCTACTCTTCTACGGCCTTGGGGTCTTTCCCGCCGATCCCGAACAGGACGCAGGCCACGATGGCGATCAACGCGCCCCAGCCCCATATTTTCGCCCAGTCATGCATGTTGCCAGCCGCGCCACGGTACGAGTCGCCGACAAAGCCCGCGACATGCGCGCCAAGGAACATGCCCACCCCGAAAATCAACATTGAAATAAAGCTCTGCGCGCGCGCGCTCATGGCGGGAGGAACCAGACGCTCCGCATAAATGGCAGCGCCTGTAACCACCAATCCGTAAGAAAAGCCATGAAGCAGAAGCCCCGCGATCACGGCTGAACCATTCAAACTGCCGAACGCGAAGAACCGCACCGCCCAGACGGCCATGCCGATCATCAGAACTCTCTTCAGCCCGATCTTGGCAATGAACCATGGCAAAATGATCATCGTCAGCAATTCTGAAATCTGACAAAGGGTCATCAGAGCCGTCGGCTTCGGCATCATGATCTCAGCCAAAAAAGCATTGGTCCAGGTCGTATAAAAGGTCTTGGAGATCGTGACCAGCGGAATCGCCACGGCAAAAACAAGAAAGGCGGGGTCCTTCAGGAGCTTAACGGCGGTAAGACCGAACAGATCCCGACCCACCTTGCCCGCGCCTTTCGGCGGCGTATGCGGCAGCGTCAGGCAATACAGGGCCAACACCGCCTGGGCGCCGGCCGCCAGATAAAAGAACGCGCCGTCTTTCTCTCCGAAAAAGAATCCGACCGCCAGCCCCGCGACGATCCATCCCGTCGTGCCCCCGATCATGAACCACGAAAAGCGTTCCGACTTGTCGATGTGGCGGAACACGAGGTTGTTGCACAAAGACAAAGTCGGCATGTAACAAAGGGCATCGATGACGATCAACGTCATGAGAGCCGGAAACGTCGTCAGGTGCGGCGCGAGACAGAGACAGACCGCCCCCGCCATATGCAAAGCGGCGAGAAGACGTTCCGTGGCGAAGAAGCGGTCCGCCACATAACCCAGGAACAGCGGCGAGATCAGCGCGCCCAGCGCGGACGCGCCGCAAATCCAGCCGATCTGCGCGCCCGTGAACGCAAGCGTTGAATTCATGTAGCTGCTGATCGGAACGATCCATGCGCCCCAGATAAAAAACTCCAAGAACATCAACGCCAGCAACCGCAAATATTTGATAGGGATGTTTGACATATTAACACGACCTATCTGTATCGCGGACGGTTTCCATATGGCCGCTCGCCGCAGAACGCAAGCCCGCATCGAAAGCCGCGGTCATCGCGA
>CAZTDL010000256.1:0-6460 GCA_964612775.1 uncultured Lentisphaeraceae bacterium | reverse complement strand
ATGCATCCTTTCGCCGCGGCGGAGGAGGTTCAGGTCGCGCTCGGCAGTCTCGCCGCGCGTGCGGACTTTCCGCTCGTGGTCGAACTGCCGCGCCAGCCGGGGCAGAAAGAGGCGCGTTTCGCGCACCTGCTGGGGGATCGGCCCGCCGTCGCCTCCTCCGCTGATTTGCCCCCTCCCGCCGCAGTGATTGCGGCTCAGAACGAGGCCTGTCGGCTTCGGGAGCTCGAAGCGAAAGTCGCCGAAATGGAGTCCGGACTTGCCGATCTGCGGGAGGCCTTTTCCGCATTCAAAGCGCAGCTCGGGGCATAGAGGAGTCCGGCGTGGCGGTGAGCGTTTCTGAGCCGGTGTCTTTGAGGGCGACGCCGCTGACGCCGAGTCGGGCGGAGAGGGCGAGCAGGTTGGCGAGTTTCTTGGCGGCGGACGCTGGCGGCAAACCTTCGGGACGGATGTTCGAGACGCAATTACGGTCCGCGTCGCGGCAGGCCGCGCGGGGGCTGTGCGTGAAGTAGGCCCCGAGGCTGTCGGGCGAATCGAGCCCCGGACGCTCGCCGAGCAGCATGAGCGTGTGGCGTGCGCCGATGATCTCGCCGATCTCGTCTTGGACTTTCACGCGACCGAACGGCACCAGAAAAACAGGGTAAACGGTCCAGCGCTCGGCGGACAACAGGGTCAGGAGCGGCGTGATCGTCGCGACCGCGTGGCGGTGCGCGGCCTGTGCGGACAAGCCGTCGGAGACGATGATCGCCAGATCGCGGCGGCCCCACTGCGACGCGCGCGTGCGCAAATCGTCGCGGGACGCCTCATCGAGTTGGCGCCCGAAGTCGGGGTGCGCGAGATACGTCGTACGGTCGGAGACGGCGGTGTGCAGGGTTTGGGTCGCAAGGGCGTTCGCGGCGAGTTCCTTGGTTATCGCCTCGGGATCGAAGGGCGCGTGGACGGCGTCGCGGGCCTGCGCCTGCGCAAGCCGAAAATCGAGTACGGTGGCGGTGCGCGGACTGCCGCCGGTACGCCCCAGCGCGATGCGCGCGGCGGTGAAGCGGCGGAGCGCCGCCCAAGGATCGGCGGCGACATCCCCGAACATCGCGTGCCGGGCATCGAGCGTCGCTGTTTTCATCGCGTTCATGCGCCCATACCCTCCAGCAGTCGTTGCGCCGAAGCCGCGGGCGCGAGGCGGTTGTTGCGGGTGACGTGCATGTTCTCCAGCCAGG
This sequence comes from uncultured Lentisphaeraceae bacterium, assembly GCA_964612775.1. Taxonomy (GTDB): domain Bacteria; phylum Verrucomicrobiota; class Kiritimatiellia; order RFP12; family UBA1067; genus DAOPZC01. Next base: position 5,252 of record CAZTDL010000256.1, on the reverse strand, counting down.
TCTCGAACTCTGGCGCGGAGCGCAATCCCAGCGCCTGACGGGCGTACAGGATATCGTGGAACGAGGTGGACTGGTAGCCGAGCATGACATCCGCAGCGCCGGGGATGCCCATCACGTATGTGCATCCGGCGACAGCGAGAAGCGTCAACAGCGTGTCCATGTCGTCTTGGTCGGCGTCGGCATGGTTGGTGTAACAGACATCGCATCCCATCGGCAGGCCCAGCAGTTTTCCGCAGAAATGATCTTCCAGCCCGGCGCGGATGATCTGCTTGCCATTGGCGAGGTATTCGGGGCCGATGAACCCGACGACGGTGTTTACCAGCAGGGGTTTGAACGGGCGCGCCACGGCATATGCGCGGGCCTCGCAGGTTTGCATATCCACGCCATGGTGGGCGTCTGCCGAAAGCGCGCTGCCTTGTCCGGTCTCGAAGTACATCACGTTGTCGCCGACGGTTCCGCGTTTAAGAGCGAGCGCCGCGTCGCGCGCTTCGGCGAGCAGAGGGAGCGTGATGCCGAAACTGCGGTTTGCGGCTTCTGTGCCGGCGATAGACTGGAAGACGAGGTCGACGGGGGCGCCGCGCCGCATGACTTCGAGCGCGGTGGTGACGTGTGCGAGGACACACGACTGGGTCGGAATTTCGTAGCGGCGGATCAGCTCGTCAATGAGATGCAGCAACGTTTCCATCGCCGGCACGCTGTCGGTGGCTGGGTTAATGCCGATCACGGCGTCGCCGCAACCGTAGAGCAGACCGTCGAGGATCGACGCGGCGATGCCGCGCGGATCGTCGGTGGGATGGTTGGGCTGGAGGCGTGCGCTCAGGCGTCCTGGCAAACCGATGGTGTCGCGGAAAGCGGTCACGACGCGGCACTTCTGCGCGACAAGAATCAAATCCTGATTGCTCATCAGCTTCGAAACGGCGGCGGTCATTTCCGGGGTAAGGCCGGGGGCCAGGGCGGTGAGCGTCGCGGCATCGGTCTCATAGCGCAGGAGCCAGTCGCGGAATTCGCCGACGCTCAAATCGGCGACGGGCATAAAGGCGGGATGATCGTGCGTGTCGAGAATGAGCCGTGTCACGTCGTCGGTTTCGTAGGGAATGAGCGGCTCTTGGAGAAAACGCGCAAGCGGGACGTCCGCCAGTTCGCACTGGGCGTGGACGCGTGCGGCGGAACTGGGCGCGGCCAGACCGGCGAGAACATCGCCTGCTCTCAGGGGAGAGGCCCATGCCATAAGTTGTTTGAGTGGCGCAGGCATAGTAAATGGCTTGCAGTGAGCGGGACGCATTAAGAGGCCGGAAGAAACGCATGCCTCACGTTTAATTCCGTCACTGGTTTACGGGGTGGATGTGGTTGGGTAGCCAGAGCGCGATATCGGGGAAAATCATGATCAGGACGAGGCAGATGAACATCAGGAGCACGAAGGGAATAATCGACAGGTAAATGTCGCGGATCGTGAAATCGGGAGGAGACATCGCGCGCATCAGGAAGAGATTGTACCCGAAGGGCGGCGTGAGGTAGGCGATCTGGCACGTGATGGTGTAGAGGACGCCGAACCACACGGGGTTGAACCCCAGTTTGATCAAGAGCGGAACGTAGAGCGGCGCGACGATGACGAGCATGGCTGTGTCGTCCAGAAAGATCCCCATGATTATGAAAGAGAATTGCATCAGCAGGAGCACGCCCCAGCGGGAGATGCCAAGGTCGGTGAAAAGATTCTCAATGGCGCTGACGGCGCCCAGACCGTCGAAGACCCCTGCGAAAGCGAGGGCGGCCATCATTACCCACATGAACATCGCCGAGGCGTCGAGGGTTTGGATGAGGGTGTTGCGGATGACTTGCTTGGTGACGCGCTTCTTGAGGCAGGCGACGATGAAGGCGCAGACGGCTCCGATGGCAGAACTCTCCGCGAGTGAGGCGAAGCCGGAGAAAAACGAACCGATGACGATGAGCATAAGCCCCAGAGGAATGATGCCGGCTCCCAGAACGCGTAATTTTTCGCGCAGGGTGAAGGTTCGTTCGGAGGCTGGGAGCGCGGGGCCGAGCGCCGGGTTGAGCCAGCACCGGATGACGATATACGCGATAAAGACGATCGCCATCATCAGGCCGGGGACGATGCCGGCGAGCCAGAGCCTCTCGATATTCTCGCGGGCGATCATGCCGTAGAGGACGAGGACGACGGACGGCGGGATGAGGATGCCGAGAGATGATGCGGATTGGATGACGCCGGAGATCATGCGCTTGTCATAGTTGCGCTTGGCGAGTTCGGGCAGGGCGACGCTGCAGCCGATCGCCATGCCCGCGACCGAGAGACCGTTCATGGCCGAGATGAGAACCATGAGAATGACGGTGCCGATGGCGAGACCGCCGCGCAGACCGCCCATCCAGACATGGAGCGCGCGGTAGAGGTCGTTCGCGATGCCGGCTTCCGAAATCATGTATCCCATGAAAATGAACATGGGCAGCGAGAGCATCGGATACCAGTTAAAGAGCTTCACCGCCGCGTTGAAGCTCATGTCCGCGCCGCCGCCGTGGCCCCACAGCAATAAGCCGCACAGGGATCCCACAAAGCCGATCACGCCGAAGACGCGTTGGCCGCTGAGCATCAGCAGCATCATCGACGAAAACATCAGAAGAATGATCAGTGTGGGTGCCATGTCCGTTAGCCGTTAGTGGTTAGTCGTGAGCGGTGAATGATGGAAAGAGAACGGATGGGGGCCTTCAGGACGGCGGGGTACCGACCCCGCCGACAGGTCAGGCCTTTTCAAGCGTCACCAAAGAGGCGGGAATGCCGTCGGCATATGCGTCCTCTTCGAACGTGATTGCGTGGAGGTCTTTGCCGGAAGCGCGAAAGATGTCTTTAACGAGTTCAGAAAGCGCTTGCAGGAGCATCAAGGCCATGCCGGAAGTCATGATGATTTTTATCGGCGCCATGTAAGGCGCCCAGACCGTGTGATTGCGCTGGCCGTAGGCAAGGGCGGAGGAGGCGCTTTCCCATCCTCCCAGAACGAGCATCGCCAGATAAAAGATCAGGCACACGCTGGTGATGGAATCGATGAGCGAACGCTTGCGCCTGTTCCATCGTTCGTACAGAAAATCCATGCGCACATGCGCCTCTTGTTGCATGGAGAAGGCCGCCCCCACCAAATAATAGGCCGCCATGGTGAACTGCGCCATCTCCATAACCCAGATGGACGGCTTGTTGATGGCGTTGCTGAACACGGACCACATCAGGATGCCTAGCATGACAACCAGCAGGTACATCGCGACGTGTCCAACCGCACGGTTGATTTTGTCGACGGTTTGCGTGAAATGCTGAGAAGAAAGAACAATGGCTTTGTAGAACATGTCATGGCCTCGGTTTCTTTAATCCTATTATGCGGAGGTGGCCGACAGGACGGACAGGCTGAGATTTTCCCGTCCGTCCCGTCCTTCTCGGGTCTAGTAACGGTAGGGTTTTCCGGCTTTCGCCATGAGGGAATTGTAATCGCGGAAGATCTGCACAACCTTTTTCGCGCGTTCGCCCGTGGCGGCGATTTCATCCCAGAATTTGATGCCTTCATCTTCGACTTGCTTCCACTCGTTGTCCGGGATCGAACAGAGTTTCAGTTTGTCGCCGTTCACGCGCTTGTCGGCCTCGCCGCCCCAGTACCAGTACTGACGTGAATAGTGCGAGCTGTCCATACAGACGTTGAAGAGCGTCTGCAGGTGTTCGGGGACGCCCTGCCAGGTTTTGGTATTGGCGAAGAAATGGCCGATCCACGCGCCGCAGATGTTGTTCGTGAGGAAGTATTTCGTGGCGTCCGCCCAGCCGACGGTGTAGTCCTCCGTGATGCCGGACCAACAGACGGCATCCAACTGGCCTGTGCGCAGAGCCATGACCACATCCTCATACGGAAGCGTGACGGCGGTGACGCCGAAGCGCTGCAGGAACTTGCCGGCGGTAGGGAACGTGTAAACCTTCAGCCCCTTAAGGTCGGCAAGCGAATTGATGGGCTTTTTCGTCGCGAAGTGGCAGGGGTCCCACGCGCCCGCGCTCAGCCACGTGACTTCGCCTTTGCTGGCTTCTTTGTAGGACTCGGCCCAGATTTTATCCAGCCCATACTGATAAAACAGCGTGGGCACATCCAGACTGTAACGCGTGGCAAAGGGGAAATAACCGCCGAAGACTTTGACGTCGGCAGGGGCCTGCATCGAGTCGTCATCGGACTGCACGCAGTCGATGGTGCCTTTCTGCAGGGCAAGGTACAACTCACTCGTGGGAACGAGCTGATCGGCGTAGAAAACATCGATCTTCATCTCGCCGTTGGCGGCTTTATTAAAGGCCTCTACCGCAGGCTTAATGACGTGCTCGCCGAGAGCGGCTCCGGCATACGTCTGGAGACGCCATTTGATGATGTTTTTGGGCTTCGTGATGATGTTCGGCGCGCCGTTCGCGGCCGGGGCAGGCTTGCCGCAACCTGCAAGGCCAACGGACGCGACAACCGACGCCGTTCCGCCCAAGCCGACCCTCTGGAGGAAGGCGCGCTTACTCATGGTTGCGGTGGCGGGTGCAGATGCTTTTGTCGTGTTTGGTGTTTTCATGTCTATCGTCCAATCTCTGGTTTCGATACTGAGGCGGGCGGCGGGTGTCGCCCTTGTTGTGTAATCAAAACGCATGCGCCATGCCAAAGGAACAAACGATGTCAAAACAGCGTGTATACATCGTTAAGACGTTCAATCTTATGTTTTTTGCCCAGTATTTCATTGATTTTCACTGCCGACCCGCGAATGAAGTGACAAAAATGTCACCTTGCTTTCGGCGAGCTTAAGTGACAAAAATGGCGTATTCTGGAGGCGTTCCGCAATGGAGTCCGACTTTGATATTCGTGTTTTTGAACGGGCGGAACGGCTTCTTTGCGGTCCGACGGAACAAACCGCGGCGGTTTTTTCGGAACTTAATTACCGTTGACGCGTCTTCCCTTCGGATGTAATGTGCATATAAAGTTATGAATGAAGAAGGATGCGTTTATGCGCCGGATCTGGTTTTTCATTTTCGTGCTGTCGGCCGGTTTTGTTCACGGAGTCGTTCTGGACGTGACCCGGTTGCCGCCCCCGGCCTTTGCGGACGGGGAGGTCTCGCTGGACGCGGCGTTGCCCGGGGGGCTGGCGGCGGGCGGGGATTTCCGCGTGTTCCGTCTTGAGATGGAATTTTCCGCCACGCCCTCGAACAGCGTGCAGGTCGCGCTCGGCCGCGACGCGCCAGCCTGCGACGGCCG
>CAZTDL010000255.1:0-6463 GCA_964612775.1 uncultured Lentisphaeraceae bacterium | reverse complement strand
CTGCTTGCGCCCCAGATTCTGCGGAAAGTGGGCGAGTCGGTGCAAGGGATATCCCAAGCCCATTTGCTGAAGGAGAATGATCGGCTGAACCGTATCATTACGACGCTGGAGGGCGAGAAATCCGTCCTGCTCGAGGCGAAGACGACTGCTGAAGCTGAGTTGGCAAAACTGAAGGGCGATAATGATCGGCTTCATAATATACTTGTGAAAATGCGTGTCAGCGATAGCGGGTCTGACGCGGACTCGGTGTCGGCCAAACGGGCGAAAGAGGATGCGAAGGCCGACGCGGAGACGACGAAGACGGATTTGAAATCGTTGCGCGCCTTGAGGGCTGAGTCCGCCGCATTGCTGGAACAGACCGTGAAAGCGACGGATCGCAAGCCGCTGGTGGAGGTGCCGTCAACCGAGTCGGTGCTCAAGAAGGTGGAGGCGAAGTTCGTTGGCGAGCCCGAAAAAAAAGCCGAGCCTCCGGCTCCGGCCCCAACTGTTGATAAGCCTGAGAAGGTGGATTTGTCCGGGCTGTCCTTGTTTGGAAAGGGCGAGAAGAAGGAAAAGGCCTCCAAAACGGGGACAGAGCCCCGCACGTACGTTGTACAGCCGGGTGATTCACTGTTCCGTGTGGCGGAGAAATACTACGGGGACTCGACGAAGTGGAAGAAAATCCGCGACGCTAACCGGACTCGAATTGATCCTGACGGACGTATCCGTGCCGGACAGATTATTATCGTCCCGTAAAGCGGGGCAGACGGAGAGGATATGTCGCCGAAAACAGGTAAACGCGTTCTCATGCCCGGGACATCGAGCGTTTTCGTCGGTGGCCGAGGGGGGGCCACGGCTCCAGTGCTGTGGCGTCTCGATGTGAGGGATGATGCGGGCGGTAAGTCGCATTTGTTTCACAAGCGGCGTCGTCCGGGCGTGGACCGTAACCGGCACAAGCTCTTTCACTATATTTCTGCGGGAGGCCTGCGGCAGTTGCGCCGGACTACGTTTGACGATATCGTCGAGAATCGTCGTCGTTCTTTTCTGCTTTTTCTCTGGATGGTGGTCGTCGTTTGGATTGTTTTTTATTTTCTGCCCAGTTCATAGGGCTGCGGAGGTGTGACCAAGATGAAGTCGGCATTGTATCTGTTGGGGTGTGTTAGCCTTACGACTGGGTGTGCGGGACCCATGTTTGAGGGAACCATTTTTGAACAGCCGCCGCGCAATAATCCCGATGTGGCACGCGTGGTGACTAACACGCAGCAGATGAGCCTCGATTTCCGGCAGCTATCCGAGCAGGTTGCCGTATTGAGCCGCAATCAGGAACAGCTTGACGCGCGTCTCACCCGGTTGGAGGCGCAAGCCAGCTCCGCGCCCAAATCGCAAGACGACATTGTCGCACTGCAGCGTGATATCCAACTTGTCCGTTCGGAACGCGAGACGCTGAAGCGGGAAATTACGGACGACTTGGCGGCGCGCATAGAGAAAATCGCCGTACGACAGCAGGCGGAGATCAACGCGGCGCGCAAGTCGGCGACGGCGGCGGGGCCGACGCCGCGGACCGTGGCGGGGGGGGCAGTGTCGACGGTCCGGTCTGGGGCCGGTTATGAGCATAAGGTCGAGCGGGGCCAGACGCTTTCCGAGATTTCGCGTGGTTATGGCAAGAGTATGGATGTGATCATGAAGGCCAACAAGATCACCAATCCTTCGTCCATCCGTGTCGGCCAAGTTTTGTTCATCCCCGATTGAGGTGCCTATGCGTTTTCCTGAGGTCCGTCTGCGGCGTCTGAGGCGTACGCCTGCAATCCGCCGTCTGTTTGATGCGCCCGTTCCGCCGCCGTCCAAGTTCGTTTGGCCGGTCTTTGTGGTGGAGGGCGAGAAACGGCGCGAGCCGATAGACGCCATGCCGGGACAGAGCCGGCTGAGTGTCGACGAGTTGTTGCGCGCTTTGGAGCCTGTGGCCGAGCAGGGCATCGGCGGCGTTCTGCTGTTCGGGCAGACGGAAGGCGAAAAAGACGCGGGCGGCAGCGGGGCCTATGACGAACGCGGCGTAGTGCAACGGGCCGTTCCCGCCATCAAACGGGCCTTCCCCGAATTGGTGGTGATGACGGACGTTTGTCTCTGCGCGTATACGAACCATGGGCATTGCGGGCCGTTGGACAGGCAGGGGCAGGTGGACAACGATGCGGCCATCGGGCTGCTGTCGCGCGTGGCGGTGTCCCATGCGGCGGCAGGTGCCGACGTGGTGGCGCCCAGCGCGATGATGGATGGCCAGGTCTCCGCGATTCGCGCGGCGCTCGATGAAAACGCGTTGGATCAGACGTTGCTGATGGCGTATTCGACGAAGTTCGCATCCTCCATGTACGGGCCCTTCCGTGATGCCGAGAATTCCGCTCCGTCGTCCGGTGACCGCAAAGGCTATCAGGCGTCTTACGGCAATCTGCGCGCGGCGCTGCGCGAATCGGATTTCGATGAGGACGAAGGCGCAGACATTCTGATGGTCAAGCCCTCGCTTTTCTATCTGGACGTGTTGGCAAAAGTGCGCGAGCGTACGGATCTGCCCGTTGCTGCCTATAACGTAAGCGGAGAGTACAGCATGCTGATTGCCGCTGCGGAACGCGGCTGGGGTGATCTCGACGGTATGGCGCGCGAATCGTTGATGGCGCTCGAGCGGGCTGGTGCGGATCTGTTCCTGTCGTATTGGGCACCCCGTTACCGTGAACTCTTCGGTATCTAGAATGCGCGAAAATCCGGCTGGAGTGCATGGCGCGATTGGTGTATTCTAAATTGCATTGTGTTTGTTTTGTTTCCGGTCGGCGGGAAGAATAAAAATTCCTGTTCCGGAGGCTTTGGATAACCGTTTCCGGCTGATCGGAAACAAGAGAGGGACAAGGTATTCCATGAGCAAAAAGAACATTGAGGCGACGTATAAACTCGCGTGCGAACGGTATGCGGAGTTGGGTATCGACGTTGAGGCGGCGTTGAAGAAGTTGGTGAAGATCCCTGTCTCGTTGCACTGCTGGCAGGGCGATGATGTGCGTGGTTTTGAAAATCCTGAAGGTGATTTGACGGGGGGCATTCAAGCGACGGGAAATTATCCCGGCCGTGCTCGCAATCCGCAAGAGCTGCGTGGCGATATCGAGTTTGTGCTTTCGTTGGTCGGCGGTTCCCATCGTGTGAACGTGCATGCCTGCTATGCCGAGTTCGAGAAGGGCAACAAGGTTGACCGCGACGCGTTGGCGCCGGAACATTTCAAGAATTGGATCGCTTGGGCGAAGAAGAACAAACTGGGTATGGATTTCAACCCGACGTTGTTCTCTCATCCGATGTTCAATGGATTTTCGCTGTCGAATCGCGACAAGAAGATACGCGATTTCTGGATTAGGCACACGCAGGCGACGCGCCGCATTGCTGCTGCGATGGGCAAGGCGTTGGGGTCTCCGTGCGTGAATAACGTTTGGATCCCGGACGGCTACAAAGATATTCCGGCGGATCGTGAGACGCCGCGCAAAATTCTGAACGACTCCCTCGATGCGTGTTTTGCGGAGAAGTTTGATCCCAAGTATATGCTGGACGCGGTCGAGTCGAAACTGTTCGGCATCGGCGCTGAAAGCTACACGGTCGGATCGCATGAGTTCTATATGGGATATGCCGTTAAGAATCAGAAGCTCCTGACGCTCGACGCGGGACATTTTCATCCCACCGAGACGATATCGGACAAGATCTCATCCTGCCTGTTGTTCTTGCCGGAAATTCTTCTGCATGTCAGCCGCGGGGTCCGCTGGGACAGCGATCACGTGGTGATCGTGAACGATGACTTAATCGCAATCGCGCAGGAATTGGTGCGGCTTGACCAGTTTAAGCGCGTGCATATCGGTTTGGACTATTTCGATGCAAGCATCAACCGCATCGCCGCTTGGGTGATCGGCGTGCGCGCTATGCAGAAGGCGTTGCTCTATGCGATGTTGGAGCCGCGGAAGCTGATGACGAGTGCTGAGAAGAATGATGATCTGACCTCTCGCTTGGCATGGACAGAAACCGCAAAGACGATGCCCTTCGGCGCGATCTGGGATAAGTTCTGCACCGACGAGGACGTTCCTCTGGATACGGACTGGCTGAAGGATGTCAAGACGTACGAGGCGAATGTGTTGGCGAAGCGCTAGAACGATTGCGGGCAGACGCAGTGTCTGCCCGCAACTCAAGAAGCAGGTGGATAAGGTATGGGTATGCTCGAGATCATCACGGAACTGTCACATGCGTTTGGTTCTGCGAAGTATGTTAAGGCGGGTGGCGGCAATACGTCGTGCAAGACGGCTGACACTTTGTGGGTAAAACCTTCCGGAACGACATTGGCGGGGCTCACGCCCAAAACGTTTGTGGCGATGGACCGCTCCGTGTTGTCGCGACTGTACACGGCGGAAACCCCGGTGGTGCCGGCGGATCGTGAAGCGCTGGTCAAAGACATGATGGCTGCGGCGGTCAAGCCCGAGACGCCTGGCCGCGCCTCTGTCGAGGCTCCTCTGCATGACTCGATCTCTGCGCGGTATGTGGTCCATACGCATCCTGCCGTCGTGAACGGGTTAACGTGTGCGGTTGGAGGACGGGCGGCTGCGGCGAAACTCTTCCCCGACGCGTTGTGGGTTCCTTACGTCGATCCCGGATACACGCTGTGCATGGTGGTGCGGAAGGCCATTCAGGCGGCTTTGGCTGAGCGCGGCGTTGAGCCGTCGCTCCTGTTTCTTGAGAACCATGGCGTTTTCGTGTCGGGCGACACGGAAGAGTCGATTCGTGCGACGTATGCGCGGGTCATGGATGTTTTGGAAACGGCGTACGCCAAGGCCGGTGTGACGACTGATGTTTGCGCGGGCGTCGTTCCTCCCGAGTCCCGTGTCGCCGTATGGCGGCAGGTTTTGTGCGAGGGACTGGGGGCGGATGCGTCGGCGGTGGCCGTTGCGGGGAGATTCGATGCGGGGTGCGGGCCGATTTCGCCGGATCATATCGTTTATGCAAAATCGTATCCTTTCGAGGGCGTGTTGACCGCAGACAACCTGCGTGCGTTCAAGGCGGCCCGTGGCTATGCGCCGCGCGTGGTGATCACCGACAGTGCCGTGCTGGGCGTAGGCGTCAATGAAAAGGCCGCACGGCTGTCACTTGAATTGGCGTTGGACGGCGCGGTGGTGAAACACTTGGCGCGGGCCTTTGGCGGGCTTCAGTATTTGAGCGATCGTTCGCGTGAGTTCATCGAGAATTGGGAGGTCGAGTCATATCGGTCGAAGCAGGCTTGAGCGACTTGGTTTTATAGGGGCTCTGGCTCCTCAAACGGCGCAGGGAGTCTGGGGGGAAACCCGGCGGCGCGTGTGTGTGTGATTTTATTTCTTGCTTGGAGGGGGATGCGCTTTATGGTGTTGGCAGGAAAAGGCCTGTGGCAAAGGCGTTATTGGCATGCGGTCGCCTGCGTGGGGGTGCTGGCCGGTTGTCTGTTGGTGCCGGTGGCGTGTATGACGCCCGCAAAAGCCGTCAAGGAAAGCAACGAGACGGGCATGCGTCTGGCCACCGAACTCTGGCAACGGCAGACCGGGTGTACGAACGTGTTCGACGTTCATCGGCCATCTGATGCGCTGACCCTGCGAATTGCTTTGCTTGCGGCCGCGCGCGGAGAGCAGAATGTTGTCTTCCCCTCCATTCCGCATGTGGATCCCTTTGTTGTTTCGAATGGCGTGATTATGCTTTCGTTGTCGGACGTCATGTGTGTGGCGGCGCGGAATGACCGTTCGTACCAGACGATGAAGGAGTCTATTTTTTCTGCCGCGTTGAATCTGGACTATCAGCAGTATCAGTTTGAGACCACCTTCAGCGGGATGCTGTTGGCCCTGTTGTCGGGTGATCCGGGGACGGATAAGGTTAAGGGTAAAGCATCGGCGGGGGCGGCGCGCACGTTCGAAAATGGCGCGGAGATCGCCGGCCAGTTGGCGGTGGATGTGGTGAGTTTGTTGCGGGACGATTGGCGGTCTCTGGGATTAACAGGTGATCTGACGATGGCGTTGCCGCTCATGAGAGGTTCTGGTCGTGACATCGTGCGTGAGCCGCTTACGCAGGCGGAGAGAAATCTCCTGTATGCCTTTTGGACGTTTGAGCATTACAGACAGACCTATGCTGTTTCGGTCGCCACGTCGTATTTTGACGTGTTGGAATACGCGCAGCGTTTACGAAATGCGGAGGATAACGAGCGCAATCTGTTCGAGAATTATCGCAGGGCCGAAATGATGTTTGATGCCGGCCGCATGCAGAGAATTCAAGTCGATCAGGCGCGTTCCGATTTGCTGGATGCGAATGAGACCGTGATTGCAACCCGGAAAAGTTACGAGTCGAAATTTGATTCTCTGAAGGTGAAGATCGGTCTGCCCCCCGAGGCAAAGCTCGCGTTGGATCTCAACGGGCTGGGACGTCTTGAGCGGCAGATGGAACGTTTGGCGAACACGTGTGC
>CAZTDL010000254.1:0-6468 GCA_964612775.1 uncultured Lentisphaeraceae bacterium | reverse complement strand
GTCCGTGATGGCGCTGTTGACCTTCATCGCAGGCGCGACCATGCTGTTTTCAGGCGCGACGCCCGACCTCATCTGGCACACGCGGCACATTGCGATTCGGCTACCAGTCCCGCTGGTGGAGATTTCGCATTTCGCGAGCAGTGTCGTGGGCGTGTGGTTGCTGATGCTGGCACGCGGCATCCGGCGTCGGCTCGACGCGGCCTATCTCGCGACAGTCATTCTGCTCGCGGCGGGAGCCCTCTTTTCGATTCTAAAAGGCTTTGTCTTTCAGGAATCGATCGCCTTGCTGGCGATCATGGCCGTACTGGCCGCCTGCCGCCGCGATTTCACGCGCAAGGCCTCTCTGCTGAGCGGAACCTTCACGGCCGGATGGATCGTTTCTGTGGGAGCCGTGTTGATTTCCACCGTTTGGCTCACTTTCTTCGCTTATAAACGCGTCGAGTACTCCTCCGATTTCTGGTGGCGGTTCGCTCTCGACGAACAGGCTCCCCGTTCGTTGCGCGCGCTGGTCGGTGCGGCGTGTGCCCTGTTGACGGTGGCCCTCGGACGGTTATTCCGGCCCGCACAGCCCCGGCACGAACCCGCGACGCCGGAAATCACAAAGAAGGCGGAGACGATCATCGGGCGCTCACGCGACACGTCAGACAATCTGGCCTTGCTGGGCGACAAATCCTTCCTGTTCAGCGACAGCGGCAACGCGTTCATCATGTACGGCGTGCAGAACCGCAGTTGGATTGCGATGGGCGACCCCGTCGGGCCGTTTGAAGAGTGGCCCGAGCTCTTATGGCGTTTTCGCGAAGAATGCCATGCGCATATGGGACGCCCCGTATTCTATGAAATCGGCTGCGATCATCTGAACGTATACTTGGATTTGGGGTTGAACCTGCTGAAGCTCGGTGAAGACGCGCGCGTCGCGTTGCCGTCGTTCTCGCCGGAGAGCATTGCGCATGGCTCGCTGCAACGCGTAATGCGCCATATGGCGCGGGACGGGTTCACCTTCGAAATCGTTCCTCAATCCCAAACCGAAACGTTGATGCCCGAATTGCGACGCGTCTCTGACGCATGGCTGGCGGAAAAACATACGCGCGAGAAACGTTTCTCCCTTGGGCGATTCGATGAAACGTACGTGCGACGTTTCCCCGTCGCGATTGTTCGCGGGCACGGACGGATCGAAGCGTTTGCCACCGTGTGGGAGTCCGCCGGGCGCGAAGAGCTGAGCGTCGATCTGATGCGGCATCTACCGGACTCGCCCAACGGCATGATGGATTTTCTGTTTGTTTGCCTGATGCTGCGAGGCCGCGAAGAAGGATACCAATGGTTCAACCTCGGCATGGCGCCACTCTCGGGGTTACCGCAACATGAACTCGCCCCGCTCTGGAATCGTGTCGGAGGTTTTCTGTTTCGGCACAGCGAACATTTCTACAACTTCCAAGGCGTACGGCGATACAAAGCGAAATTCAATCCACAGCGGACTCCGCGTTATCTGGCTTCACAAGGAGGGCTGACGTTACCGACGGTACTGGGCGACTTATCGTCTTTGATTTCAGGCGGCATCAGGGGATTAATCGCCAAATAGAGAAGGCCGCCCCCCCCGCAGACTGCGCCGGACTTGTCGCGTCGATCAATCGCGTGTTCTGAAAACGTCATGCCCGATCCGCATTTCGTGACGCCACGCTCCGACAGTCCCGAACAACTTCCTTTAACCTGTTTAGACAACCTGTTAAACTAAAGCCGTTCAAAAGGGTCTCGATTATCGGCGAGGGAATCTCATGATCTGGATTGACCTGCTCTATAATCTTGCGGTACTCGTCGCGCTGAGCGTGATCAGCGGATTCGTTGACGTGCGATGGACAAGAAAAACACTGCAAGGAAAACTCTTGCAGGGCGTGATTTTCGGTACCGCAGCACTCATCGGCATGTTGCGTCCCTTCGTATTCAGCCCGGGGGTGATCTTCGACGGACGGTCGGTGATGATCAGTTTGTGCGCGTTCTTCTACGGACCCTGGTCTGCTACGATGGCCTGCCTGATCACGATTGCGTTGCGTTTGGCGCAAAGCGGCCAGGGGACAGCGATGGGCGTTTCGGTCATTCTCTCCTCCGCCCTGATCGGCATCGTTTTCCATTTCCGGGAACACAAAAACATTGCCGGAATCCCCGTCAGAACGCTGCTGCTGTTTGGGTTCGTCGTTCATTTATGCATGCTGGCCATGACGATTTTCTTGCCGACCGATCAAATCCTGTCCGTCTTGGAAACAATCGCGTGGCCGGTGTTGCTGATCTATCCGCTGGCGACCGTACTCGCCGGAAAAATTCTTTCGGACCATACCAGTCAAGCCAAACTCATAGACACCTTGCGCAAGAGTGAACAACGCCACAGAACCTTCCTGCAAACCGCTATGGACGGTTGCATGGTACTCGATATTCGAGGAAACCTGCTGGAAGTGAATACGGCCTATTGCCGGATGAGCGGCTATTCCGAGCAGGAATTGCTCACCCTTTGCATCAAAGACCTGGATGCGGTTTTTTCCAAAAAAAGAGATCGATATTTTCTTCCAGAACATCCCAACGCTCGGCGAAAGCCGCATTGAGACCCGGCACCGTAAAAAAGACGGAAGTTTTTTCGACGTCGCTGTCAACATCCAGTATCAGGCGACTCAAGGCGGACAACTCGTGACCTTCTTGCAGGACATCACCCAGCGTAAAAAAGCGGAATGCGCGTTGCGGACAAGCGAAGCCCGTTATCGGAAACTTTTGGAGCTCGCCCCCATGCCGCTATGCCGTTCGGACAACGATGGCGTGATCGACTTCATGAACACGCGTTTTATCCAGATCTTCGGCTATACGCACGAAAATCTCCGCACCGTCGACGAATGGTGGCTCCGGGCTTGTCCCGACCCGAACTACCGGAAAGAAGTCATGAAAACCTGGGAAGAGAAGATCGTGCGAGCCGCGGCGGAGAACAAAGAGATCAGGGCGGAAGAATGCCGTGTTACCTGCGCCAACGGCGACGTGCGCATCGTCGATATTTTCGGGATCATGATGGATGATGGATGCCTCGTCTCTTTTAACGATCTCACCGACCGGAAAAAAGCGGAAAAGGACCTGTTGGAGAACGAAGGATATCTTCTCGAAGCCCAACGTTTGGCGCAACTGGGCCATTGGATCTGGAACATACAGACGGGCAACGTCGAATGGTCGGAGGAGGTATACAAAATTTTCAGGCTCGACCCCAAAACGTTCAGGCCCCACATCGACTCCATCTTGGCTTTGTCGCCGTGGCCGCAGGATCATCACCGCGACAAGGAGTTGATCCGGAAGGCAATAAAGAATCACGGCAGAGGCCGTTACGAGCAACGTTTTCTGCGTCCCGACAAGAGTATCGGCTATTACTTTTCAACTTTTCAGGGAAAATACAACGATAATGGCGATCTGGTTCATATTGTCGGGACGGTACAAGACATCACCGAGCGAAAACTAACGGAGCAGTTCAAGGAAATCGGACAGAATGTTCTGCACATCCTCAATGAGGAAAACTCGCTTGAAAACTCTATCGGCAACTTTCTCTCGGAAATAAAAAAACAAACGGATTTCGATGCGGTAGGCATCCGTCTCCAAAAGGGAGACGATTTCCCCTTTTTCGCTCAGCAGGGCTTCCCTAGTGACATTCTAGCGAGTGAAAACCGATTGCCCCGAAGCGAATCCAGCGGCCCGATGAACAGAGACGGGAAAGGATGGCCCTGTTCTGAATGCGCATGCGGTCTCGTCCTATCCGGTAGAACCGATACCGGCAGTCCTTTCTTCACTCGGGGCGGCAGTTTCTGGACGAATGACGCGTCCCTGTTGACGACGTTTCCGGCGGGACAGGATTTCTCGACACACCCGCGAGACACCTGTGTTCTGCAGGGATTTGAATCCATCGCCTTAGTCCCTATCAGAAACAGAGATCGGATTGTCGGCTTGATCCAGCTGAGCGCGAAGCGCAAAGGATGTTTCACGCTCACCATAATCGAAATTATCGAGGGCATTGCCGCGCAGATCGGCGCGGCGTTAATACGCAGGCGGGCAGAGGAGGTTTTGAAAGAGAGCGAAGCGAAATATCGTGCGATCATCACCGCATCACCCGTACCGATCATTCTGAATGACGGGCACCAGAACATCACCTTCCTAAACCCCTCGTTCGAACAAACGTTCGGATACTCCATCGAGGATATCCCCTCTTTCGATTATTGGTTACCGAGCGCCTTCCCGGATGCGCAATATCGGAAACAGATTTTAGACGCGTGGGAAAACGAACTGGCACAGGTGCAACGGACGGGAACGCCCTTCATGCCGATTGAGGCAACCATCCGATGCAAAAACGGAACCGCAAAGATCGTGCTGGCCAGTGCCGCGCCCCTTTTCGGCTCATTCGCCAACACCCATTTGATCGTATTCTACGACATTACCGAACACAAGCGTACTGAAGAAGAACTCCAGAACATTCAGAAACTTCAAAGCGTCGGCACGCTGGCGGGCGGCATCGCGCACGATTTCAACAACATTCTGCAAGGTCTCTTCGGCAACCTTTCTTTGGCCAAAGATGAGCTATCCCCCGATCACCCCTGTTACGCCTTCCTTGAGGAAGCCGAGAAATCGATGTGCCGCGCCATTCGGCTCACTAAGCAACTGCTCACCTTTTCCAAGGGAGGAGAACCCGTCAAAGAAGAGGTCAGCCTCGGAACGCTGGTCGAGGAAGTCGCACGCTTCGACCTCTCCGGCAGCCAAGTGAGACTCGTTTATCACCAAGACGAAGACCTTTGGCAAGCAGAAGCGGACAAAGGCCAGATCCAACAGGTCATCTCCAACCTCATCATCAATGCGCGTCAGGCTATGCCCACCGGCGGATGCCTATATGTCACACTGAGAAATGCGGATTTCACTCAAGAGGTTCTCCCCGGTCTCTGCCATGGAAAATATGTCGAGCTCAGTGTCAGAGATGAGGGAACAGGCATAGACCCGAAGTGTTTAAGTCGGATATTCGACCCCTATTTCACAACGAAACCGACCGGCATCGGATTAGGATTGGCAACCGTTTACTCGATCATCAGCAAGCACAAAGGCACCATCCGCGTCGATTCAAAACTCGGAGAAGGAACCACATTCACGCTGTATCTTCCGTTCGCCCCCCTCTCGTCACATCAGGCATATGCGGTATCTTCTCCGGAACCCCCGATCTCCTCCACGAACGCCAAGATTTTGATCATGGACGACGAAGAGCCCGTTCGCGCTCTCGTATCAAAAATACTCTCGCCCCGAGGCTGCACGGTCAAATCGGCATCCAGCGGACAAGAAGCCATTGACATGTATAAGCAGGCCATGCAAAGCGAAGCGCCATTCGATTTGGTCATAATGGACATGACGATCCCGGGCGGAATCGGCGGGCTGGATGCAGTCAAAGACATTCTCGCGCTCGACCCTCAAGCCCGCGCCATAGTCTCTAGCGGATACTCCGAAGACCCCGTCATGGCGGAACCCGCCAAATATGGATTTTGCGGTGCCGTTGCCAAGCCCTACTCGCCACACGTATTGTATGCCATCGTGACGCAGGTCCTGACTCGGTGAGAACGGTTGTCCGCGCATCGTGACCGCGACACGTTTCCCGTCCGAACGCGTTTTCCGTCATAGCCCGGTTCCTCGTTGACAGCACACGATCTCCCCGCTAAGGTTACCCCCATTGATTCAAGCGATGACACGTTGATGAGCAGGAGAAGCCGATGACGCAGGAAAACGCCGAAACAGCTCCGTTGATGGACGCCACCGTCTACACCGACGGCGGCTGCGAGCCGAATCCGGGAACGGGAGGGTATGGCGTTGTCGTTGTCTGCGGCGACCGGATCCGAGAACTTTCGGGGGGATTTCAACAAACCACGAACAACCGGATGGAAATTTTTGCCGCCATTGCAGGCTTGGAGGCGCTGCCGTCGCCGAACCGCGTAACGCTGGTCAGCGACTCCCGATATCTCGTGGACGCCATGGCTCAAAACTGGGCCAGACGATGGCGGGCGAACGGCTGGTGGCGAACAAAGAAGGAGCGTGCCGTCAATGCCGACCTGTGGGAGAGACTGCTCGTCCTCTGCGAATACCATGACGTCACCTTCAAATGGGTCAAGGGCCATGCGGGTCACGAGCAGAACGAGCGCTGCGACGAGTTGGCGATGACGGCGCTGAAACGTCCTAACCTTCCTGCTGATACGGGATACGCGCCTCGCCCTGAAGACGCGGAACGCGGAACGCTTTTCCAGAAAGTCCATACCCCACCCACGGCCACGGACACAGAAACAGCACCCGCAAAAGCGCCCCATGTTCCGCTTGCGCCGATGCCGAACACGCCGGTACAGATGGAATTCGCGCTGGGCTAAGTCCGGTCCGTGCGTTTCATCCGGATGATGCGGATGCTTTCGGGCACAGAAACGCGTCTTGCGTCATTCC
>CAZTDL010000253.1:0-6468 GCA_964612775.1 uncultured Lentisphaeraceae bacterium | reverse complement strand
ACCACTCCAGAAAACACGAGTACTATACCAGTTCCCGAGAGATAGGATGCGCCCAAGCGTTGCGGGCAGGATTCGCCGTCCGGAAAAACAGATCACGCCCTTTCTTTGCGGCGTATTCCTGATTGCCCTGTGCCCGCGTTCCTCTGTATCATGTCGCACGTATGCAAAATTGGAAAGTACTCTTCGTCAAACCGCGAACCGAAAAGAAAGTAACAGAGTATTGCGAGCTGTACAAGATACCGTTCTACCTGCCGCTGCGCGAAAAGACGCACGTCGTTCAGCGCCGCAAAGTGACGGTCAAAATCCCTGTTTTTCCCAGCTACGTGTTCGCCCAATTCGATCAGACCCGACGGCTGCAGTTGCTCCAAACCAATTTACTCGTCCGCGTTCTGGAACCCGATGATCCCCGCCGCATGTTGCGCGATCTCGTGATGGTGCGCCGCGCGTTACGCGCCGACCCCGCGCTCGTCGCCGAAAAGCCGCTGACGAAAGGCCGTAAAGTACGCATCATCAGCGGATCCTTCATGGGGGTCGAAGGACGCGTCGCACGGATGGCCGGAACACTCAAGGTGGTGCTAAACATCGACATGATCGGACAGGCCGTTTCCGTAACCGCCGAAATCGGTCAAGTCGAGGTGCTCTAAACCTTTGCATCCGCGCACCGTTTTACGATAAACTGTTTTCATGTTTACAAGCTCGGATGAGTGCTGAATCTGAACCGCGAGCCTTGTTTACAGGAAGGTTAACTGTCATGGATCCGTTACTCGGTTTGTTGAAAAAAAACGCGCGTGAGTCAGATGAGATTCTCGCCAAGGAACTTGCCACCACGCCAGAGGATATCCGAGCGCGTATCGCGTCTTATGAGAAAGAAGGCATCATTCGAGCGTTTCAGGCGGTCGTGAATGAAGACCGTCTCGATTCCACAGGCGTGCGCGCAGTGATCGAGTTGCGTATCCGCCCGGAGCGCGAAGGCGGTTTCGACCGCATTGCCACGCGCATCAGCAAATTTCCGCAAGTGGAGACGATGTTCCTGATGTCGGGGGCCTATGATCTGCTGCTCTTCGTCAAAGGACAAAGCCTGCAAGAAGTCGCCAATTTTGTGAGCGCGCGGCTAGCCCCGCTCGACGGCGTGCTTTCGACCGCAACCCATTTCATGCTAAAAACGTACAAGGACCAAGGTGTCCTGATGGAAAGTGAAGCCCATGACGACCGACTCCAAGTCTGCCCGTAATTTCGTGGCTCCGCACGTGCGGAGCCTGCCCAAGTCCGGCATCCGCGATTTCTTCGATATCGTCGCCGGACGCAAGGATGTGATCTCCCTCGGCATCGGTGAACCTGATTTTCAAACTCCGTGGCACATTCGCGAGCGAGCGATCGAATCGATTGAACTCGGGGCCACACGCTACACCTCGAATCTCGGGTCGCCCGAACTGCGTAAAGCGCTCGCGTCTTACATGAGCCAGTCATTCCAAACCGACTATGACTGGGCTTCGGAGATTCTTGTCACCGTCGGCGTCAGCGAGGCGTTCGACCTTGCCATCCGCGCCCTGATCTCGCCCGGGGACGAGGTGTTGTACCATGAACCCTGTTTCGTTGCCTATGCCCCTCTCATCCGCATGGCGCACGGCGTGCCCGTGGCCGTCGAAACCTTCCGTAAGGATGAATTTCGGCTGACGATCGAGGAACTCGAGAAAAAGGTGACGCCTAAAACGCGCGCCCTGCTGATCAATTTTCCGAACAACCCGACCGGGGCCACGCTGAAGCAAGCGGACACCGAAGCGTTGGCCGATTTCGCGATCCGCCACGATCTCGTCCTGATTTCGGACGAAGTCTACTCCGAACTCACCTATGAGGGCGGCCGTTATTCCATGACCTCCATCCCGCGTCTGCGCGACAGGCTGATCTTTCTCAACGGGTTCTCAAAGGCCTGGTCCATGACCGGCTTCCGCCTCGGCTATGCCTGCGGGCCGGCATCGCTCATCGATGCCATGATGAAGATCCACCAATACGGCATGATGTGCGCCTCATCGACCAGCCAGATCGCGGGCGTCGAAGCTCTTAAGCACGGCGACGCCGATATAGCGGAAATGCGCGATTCCTATCACCTGCGCCGTAATTTCATTGTGGCCTCGCTCAACGAGATGGGGTTGGACTGTTTCATGCCGCGCGGTGCGTTTTACGTGTTTCCGTCGATCCAGTCCACGGGGCTTTCCTCAAAGGATTTCGCCCTGCGCCTGCTCAACGACTACAGTGTCGCCTGCGTGCCGGGAAGCGCCTTCGGCGACTGCGGGCAGGGCTTCCTTCGGTGCGCCTACGCCACGAGCATGGAACAACTCAAAGAAGCTATGGACCGTATGGCCACCTTCGTGAAAAAGTTCTGAGAGGGAGCCTGCCATCATCTGACAGGGACACGCAAAAGGGATTTACCGACGATGAGAACTTCGCACATTCCCGCATTATTAATCCTATCCGGATGTGCCGTATTCACACTCAGCGCTCAAGAGCCTGCGCCTTATGGCGCAGTGCCCAGCGAGCGCCAGATACGTTGGCATGAAACAGAAACATTCTCGCTCATCCATTACGGCCTAAACACCTACACCGACCGCGAATGGGGCTACGGCGAGGAAAACCCTGCGCTTTTCAACCCCGCCAAACCCGATGCCAGTCAAGTGGTCGCCGCGCTGAAGCGGGGTGGCATGCGGGGGGTCATCCTCGTCGCCAAGCATCATGACGGCTTCTGCCTCTGGCCCACCAAAACCACAGGCCATAACATTTCAAAAAGCCCGTGGCGCGACGGTAAAGGCGATTTGGTTCGCGAATATGCCGATGCCGTGAAAAAGCTCGGTCTCAGATTCGGTCTCTATTGTTCACCCTGGGACCGCAACAGCGCCGCGTATGGGACCACCAACTATTTGCCCCTCTACCACGCCCAGCTTCACGAGTTACTCACCGGTTACGGAACGCTCTTCGAAGTGTGGTTTGACGGTGCCAACGGCGGTGACGGCTATTATGGCGGCGCAAGAGAAAAACGGAGCATTGACCGCTTCACCTACTATGACTGGCCCAAAACCTGGGGGCTGGTGCGAACGCTTCAGCCCTCCGCCTGCATCTTCGGAGACATCGGCCCGGACTGCCGCTGGGTCGGCAACGAAAAAGGCTACGCCGCAACAGATTCATGGGCAACCTTCACGCCCAAAGGCAAGACCCATCCCGAGCGGCCCGCGAACGGCGATTCCATGAACGATAGCGAAGGCCCTGCGGGGCACCGCAACGGTGAGGCATGGATCCCCGCCGAGTGCGATGTGCCGTTGCGCAAAGGCTGGTTCTGGCATCCAAACGAGGATTCGACCGTACGCACTCCGGCCCAACTCATGGATATCTATTTCAACAGCGTCGGCAAAGGCGGATGCATGAACCTCGGCATCGCCCCAAACAGAGAGGGACTCGTCTGCGACGCCGACATCCGGTCGCTCGACGCGTTCGGCAGTATTCTGCACACCCTGTTCGCCATCAACTATGCAGAGAATGCCGTCGTCACGGCCAGCCAAATCCGCACCTGGCAGCCTGTTCCCGCAACGCAGAACCCTTTCGCGCCCGCCAACGTCACCGACAACGACCGTTACTCGTATTGGACCACGGACGACGGCGTGACCAACGCCACGCTCACGCTCACGCTTCCCGCCGTCGCGGAATTCAACGTTGTCCGCCTGCGCGAAAACATCAAGCTCGGACACAGGGTGGACGCCTTCACCGTAGACGTCTGGCAAAACGGACAGTGGCGCGAATATGCAAAAGGACAAAGCATGGGAGCCTGCCGTCTGATCCGAGGCCCGAAAATCAAAAGCGATCGCGTCCGGCTGAACATCACCAGCGCCGCCGCCTGTCCCTGCATCAGCGACTTCGCTCTGTTCGCGACGCCTGCCGCTTTGGAACAATCCTCAGTCGGCAATAATTAATCGTGAAAGCAAAAAACGGCACGGGGGACCGAAAGGTCGCCCTTTCTTTTTTATGCACACTCTCACTCCGGTTCCCCTTCTGATCATCGGCGGCGGAGCCGCCGGCCTCTTCGCGGGTTGTTGCGCGGGCGAACGTGGCCTCGGCACGCTCATTCTGGAACGCAAAAACAAGCCGGGCCGTAAACTGCTGATGTGCGGTAACGGCCGATGTAACCTCACCAAGGACATTTCTTCCACGCAGATGCTGCGCGACATGGGCGAACCGATGACGACCTTTCTTTCAACCGCCCTGAACGCCCTGCCTCCCGCCGCCGTTCAGTCTTGGTTTGAGCGTCATCAGGTGCCGCTCAAAAAAATGGACGACCGACGGGTTTTCCCGCGTTCGGAACTATCTGCGGACGTGGTTCACGCGCTGACCG
The DNA here is from genome assembly GCA_964612775.1 of uncultured Lentisphaeraceae bacterium. GTDB lineage: Bacteria > Verrucomicrobiota > Kiritimatiellia > RFP12 > UBA1067 > DAOPZC01. The sequence continues at coordinate 2,093 of CAZTDL010000253.1, read as the reverse complement.
ACGCACTGCGCGATACGCGCACGGCACTCTGTCTGAATGCGCCGGTCACTCGCATTCAACGCACCGGACCCGCTGGCTTTATGGTTGATACCGATCATTTTTCGATCTTGGCAAGCCGCGTGCTGATCGCCACAGGCGGTGTCAGTTATCCTAAAACAGGTTCAGTCGGCGACGGACAGAAATTCGCGAAAGCGCTGGGGCATTCACTCAAACCTTATCGTCCGGGACTAATCGGTTTCGCGATCAAACATCCGTGGATCGACGCACACGCAGGCATCACCTTCGAAAAAGCCACCTGCCGTATCCTCCGCATGCGCCAGAAACTCTACGAGGGACAAGGCCAATTGGACTGCGAAACCTGGGGACTTGGCGGTGCCGCAGTCTACAACGCCAGCCGCTGCGTGGCGCGCTTGAAGCAAAACGACATCGATCTCGAATGGCAAGTCGGCAAAGAAACCGTCCGGGCACACTCGCCGGAGACGCGCCCGCTCAAAGAGGCCATTGTCACTGTCGGAGGCGTACCGCTGAGCGAGGTCGACCCCGCCACCATGCAGTCGCGCAAATGTCCCGGACTTTATTTCGCGGGCGAGGTCATGGATATCGATGGACCGACCGGCGGCTACAATTTAACGGCCGCTTTTGCAACCGCGTCGCTCGCTGTTACGGCAATCGCGCGAGAAACCGCAGTCAACTGAGTTCGAACCAAAGATAGGCCCGTCGCCGGCCGGGAAAGAATGAACGACCGGGCGACATGTTGAACGGTCAAGATGAAAATTACGATGGCTTCCAACCCGTTTTATCTTATCGTGCTCTTGCACGTTATCGACATTACCGAACCGACAGAAAGCTGCGGTTGACGCGACAAGGATTGACTGCGATTCCGCATAGACAAAAAAGGGCCCGCCGCGTTTTCAGCCGTTCCGGTTCAAGTGACCGAGTCTGATATCGATATACCCCTTTTTCAAAATAATCAAAACCGGGTCCGTCTTGGTTTTGTATTTGCGCGGTATCCGCGATTCGGCTAACATACGTTCATTCTACTAAGGATTTGGAGTGTCGGACTCATGCGAGGGCGTTTGAGATCCAACTCAACACAAAGGAAAACACCATGGCTTACAAAATTACGGATAAATGCGTCGCCTGCGGTCTTTGCAAAGAAGCCTGCCCGGTAGAGGCGATCAGCGAAGGTTCACCGGCCTACACCATCGACCCCGATAAGTGTATCGATTGCGGCTCATGCGCAGGCGAGTGCCCGAACGAGGCGATTATCGCAGGCTGAGTCGATTCCCTTTAAATCAAAAAAGGCGGCGGGGAGTACCCGTCGCCTTTTTTATTACCGTTTTCGTCTTGAACGACCCTTGCGTTCCTTTTAAACTGATTTCGTTTTTAACCGTATCCATATGGATGTCCATCAACTATGCGCTACGCCATCGTTTCGGATCTTCACGCCAATCTGCCGGCATGGCAAACCGTACTGACGGATATCGCCGATCTGAAAGCTGACAAAATCATCTGTCTCGGCGATGTCGTCGGATACGGCCCCAACCCCGCTGAAGTGCTCGAATCGGTGTATCGTGTGGTGGACGTCACGCTGCAAGGCAACCATGATGCCGCCGTTAGCGGGATCCTGTCCACAGCGACCTTCTCCGCTCGCGCCGCCAGCGCCGTAGCCAGCCATAAAGAGCGTCTCACGACTGCGGCTCTGGAGTGGCTCATGCAACTTCCGCTCACACATGCGGAGTCTGACTTTAACTGTGCGCACGGCGACTTCTCGAGTCCCCCCGACTTCCATTACATCGTCGAGCCAAAAGACGCGCTACCCTCTTTGCAGACCGCCTCGGAACAACTGCTGTTCGTCGGTCATTCCCACCTGCCGGGCATCTATGTGATCGGTGCCAGCGGCATTCCTCATTTCGTTCATCCGTGCGACTTCGAGCTGGAAGAGGGCAAGCGCTACATCGTCAACCCCGGCAGCGTCGGATATCCGCGTGTAGGCGACTGCCGCTCTTCCTATTGTCTGTATGACGATGCGGCCCACGCCATCACTTTCCGTCAACTCCCCTTCGACAGCGCGGGGTACCGTCAGGCCATGC
>CAZTDL010000252.1:0-6516 GCA_964612775.1 uncultured Lentisphaeraceae bacterium | reverse complement strand
AAACCGCTTGGCTGAAGGCGATGCGCGACACCTGCAAAGGACTCGGGGCGAAGGCGCCGCTCACAGTCGGCATCCATCCCGGCGTGCCGCTGGAAATCGTGGACCCGATCGCCGACGTGCTGAGCATCCATCCGTACTGGTGCCAGAACAATCCGCACGCCAAGAAGACGGACTACGAGAAAGGTTTGGATCGCGACGTGGCGTTCGCGTTGAAGGCGGGCAAGCCGCTGGTGGCGTCCGAGTGCTGCTGGGGGGCGCTCGACGACAAAGTCCGGGTCGATTCCGTCCGTTACACGCTGACACAACTCAAGGCGCGCAACATCGGCTGGCTGGCCTATATCCTGCACCACAGTCTGATCGCCGACGCGCACCGCCCCGAATTCGGGCCGCTGAGCGGTCCCGGAAATCTCGCGTTCATCGAGGCCGACGGCTCGTTGCGTCCCGGTCACGAATGTTTTAATCTTTTCTGAACTAATGGAGTTCCCGAAAGCTGTGACGCTCAGGGGAGGGCACGACCTCCGGACGTCAAGGGTCTGTGATCCGCTGTTGCGCTCCGGTCTTGGCAGAATGCCGATTGACGCCCGCAGGATTAAAGGGCTACGATGTATGCGAATTTAATATCTCTTGATTCGCAAGGGCGGGACTATGCTTATAAACGGGGGACGGATATGGTGAGAATGGTTTTTCTCGGCTGTTTTCTACTGGGGATGGAAATAACGGTCTGCTTCGGCGCGCCCGATACGATTGTGCTCGAGAACAAGCGTGTGCGGCTGGATTTCGCCACGGAACCATGCCCTTCTCTTCGGGCGCTGGTCCATAAACCTTCGGGGACGGATCTTTTGACCGGCTTGAGGGACCGCTCATTGTTTGCCCTGCAGATCACACTGTCCAACGGTGTGAATGCGACGGTCGAAAGCGGACAGGCAAAACAGGGAAGCGTTACAATCGCACCGGTCAGCGGCGGGCAACAGGTCCGGCTGACGTTTGACGGCCTTGGCGCGTCCGGTGATGTTCGGGTTGTGCTGGACGGAACATTGGACGATGACGATCCCTGTGTCCGATGGCAAGTTGCCGTAGAGAATCCAAGCCGATCGCGGCTTGCTTCGCTTCGCTTTCCGACCGTCGATGCTACGCCTGCAATCGGTTCGCCGGACGATGATTTCATAATGGGGCCTGCGTTGCCGGGCGTCATGATCGAAAATCCTAACACGAACTGGCCTGCATTCTATTCGATATCGTGGCGTTTTCCCGGCGAACAATCGGCCCAGTTCTGTTCGTATCAGGACCGTTCGGCCGGTATCTATTTGGCGAGTATGGATACGGCCGGATATGGACGCTATCTCAACATCAGCAAACGAAAAGACGGTTACCGGCTCCATCAGGAATATCTTTTACCCGAGGAGCCCGTCGCACAGTGGAGGAGCCCTTATGCGACAGCCTTGGGTGTCACGGACGGTCCATGGCAACAGACGGCGGATCTCTACAAAAGCTGGGCGGTTCGGCAGACGTGGTGTGCCAAGACGCTTGCGCAGCGCGACGATGTTCCTGCTTTCTGGAAGCAGGGGTGCTGCATCCACACTTGCGAAGTCCGTACGTATGGCACGAACCGGCTCTGCTCCGGCTCTTATTATCCCGAACTGCCGGCGCATATGCGCGCGTTGCGCGACAGGATCGGCGGCCCCGTTGTTCCCATGCTTCCCGGTTGGGAGAACCATCGCCGTTGGACAGCCGGCGCATATTTCCCGATCTTCGACGAGCGGCAGGCTGTGCCCGCACTCGGACAACTCAGACAAGACGGACTCCGCCCCTTTGTTTATCTGTCAGGACTTTGCTACACGTTCCAGAACGAAGGTCGCGACGGCGGCGTCATCTCAGGCTGGGAACCATACCAAAAATCGATGGTGCTTGAGGCCGGGGCGGAACAGAAGCTGAAGACTTACGTGCTCAATGAGTCCTCGCCCGGCCAAGAGAATGTCTGGAAGCGGCATTCATACCAGTTCTGCCCGGCTGCATCCGGTACAAAAGCCTTTTTCTGTTCGGTGATCGACCGGCTCCATGCTTTAGGCATCGATATTGTGCAGATGGATCAGACGACCAGCGGAGCTGGAGATCTCTGTTACAGCGACTCGCACGGTCATGCGCCGGGACGCGGTGTTTATCAGTCGCAGGCGTTCCGCGACTTGCTGGCCGCGATGCGGCGTCATGGAAAATCGTTGAGTCGCGATTTCATGTTGGCGCATGAAGAGCCGCACGAGGAATTGATCCCGTACGTTGATGCCTTCCATACGCGCGAATATCGTGAACGCTGGTGGTACCATGGAGCTCCGGGTGCGCGCTCCATTCCGTTGTTTTCTTATCTTTATCATGAATATGCCATCGCGTACGGCGGCGAAGGCCCCGGTGCCGGCGCGAAGAAAAACCCGATGACAGTCCGTGACATGGCCGTCAATCTTGTCACCGGTAAAACGCCGGCGGTTTCCGTCTGGTCGAACCAGAAAGCCATGGCCGAAGCTCATGAGGATCAGATTCGGATGCTTCGCAATCATATGTCGCTTCTGAAGACCGAGGCGCAGCGATTCCTCATTTTGGGACGGATGCTTCATCCGTTGGATATCACCGTTCCTGCGTTGACGCTGAACATCCCCGTCAACCGTTCCGGCAAATGGAAAAACGAACCTTTCAAGGAGTTGTCTGTGTTGACGAGTTCGTGGCAATCGCCCGAAGGGCGGGTCGGACATTGTTTCGTCAATATCAGCGAACAGAAACAGACGGTCGGTCTGTCGCTCGATACCCGCCATGCCGCCGATTGGGCCGCCGCCGACATCAGCGTTTATCGTGGAAATCCCATGGAAGAGCGCGTCTTATGCCGTGCCGCCGCGTTACCGCACGCTTATACGCTAGAAATAGAGCCGTTAGAGGCTGCCTTTATCGTGCTTCGTCCGGCGAAGTAGCGGTGCCGAAAAAGGCCGTCTCCGTGTTGGATGGCGGGGCTGGCTTACGGTTCGGGGGGAGCCTGCCGGAACGCGTAAAGCGTTCGCTGTGAGGCGATGTAAAGCACCCCGTTCGCGGCCACGGGCGTGGCGTAGATGGGGCTGCCGAAGCGGATTTCGGCCAGAACATTTTTCGTTCGCGTCGCGGCCGTTACGGTTAGACGCCCCGCTTCCGTGCCGATGTAGACTTTTCCGTCGGCGCAGAACGGTGAACAGAAAACGCGGCCTTTGAGATCGTGGAACCAGTATTCTTTTCCCGTGTCGGCGTCGAGACAACGCAGAATTCCCGCATAATCGGCGATGAAGACCAATCCGTCTTTTGTGACTGCCGCGCTTGAAAAGCTGCGGCCCACATCGAAGCATTGCCAGATCTTTGCTGATTCAGTCACGTCGCCGGTCTGTGTCGCGTCGATGCAGGAGAGGCACCCCGGACCCGGTCCGTGCCGGCTGTCCTGTCCGACCGCCACATAGATGCGGTTGCTGACGATGACCGGCGTGGCGATGATCTCGCTGGGGCCTTGGCTGTTTTTGTTGTAGGGCAGCGTATGCCCGTCTTTGAATGTGTTGTGCGGCGGGTTGCAATCGAACTGCCAGACGCGGTGAAGCGCGCCGGGTTGGCCTTGGACTCCCGGCTCGAAGTGCGCGTCGAAGGCATAGCACAAACCGTTCCCGCCACCCCAGAAAATCAGATCCTTGCCGTTGATATGGGAAAAAGCCGGTGAAGACCAGTCGCCGTGAAACACAGAAGTGCCGAGTGGCTTGTCGATAACCGCCAGCAAGGCTCCCGTGTGCTTGTCCAGCACGATCAGGTTGGGCGCGTTTGGCGAGGGAATGTTTTTGTGCGAGCGGTCCACGCCGTTGCCGACGCAGACGTACAGGCAATCCCCGTAAACGAGCAGAGAACAGTCAACGGCATCTTGCGGCCAGACGTCAAGCTTCTCAAGCACGTCGTAGCGCCAGATGATGTCCGCGTCATCCGGCCGCAGCGCAACCGATGCGGACGCGTCCGGCAGGTTCGTCGGATTGAAACGGCCGGGCTTGTCGGGAAAGGATCGCGTGTCGGCCATATATCGGCCTTCGTCGGTGAACGGTCGCGCGTTCCCGTCGGCTTGGCCATAGATATCGAGGCAAAGCACGTCGCCTCGGCTTCCCATGATATAGACGCGGCCGCCATCGACGGTCGGGGAGGAACAGAGTCCCAGATCCATGTCATCGAAGTTGAACAGTTTGTTCTGCGTTTTAAGCCGAGGAATGACGAGTCGCCACAACCGCCTGCCCGTTGCCTCGTCGAGACAATCGAATACGCTGCCCTTTGTTCGGCTGAAACGGGATCTGTCGACCTTCGCGTCGTTTGAGCCGATATAAATCCGACCTTGCGAGACGGCCGGCGTGACATAGGACTGGGTCCCAAGCGGAGCGGTCCACTTCACGTTTTTACCGGGAATCAAGGTCTGAATGCCATTGGAGATCTCGGTTCTGGCTGGCTGGAATAGGGGTGGTAAGCCTTGTTCGTCCGCCACGAAATTGCGTTCGTTGCGTCCGCCCCACTGCGGCCAGTCCGCCGCCTGCAATACGGGTGTTATACCCGTTATGAAAAAACGCCAAAACGCACGGCTCTTGAGAAAAGGGAATCTTCGGAGAAAAGCCTGTCGGCGCACGGATCGATTTCGTCCAGAAAACGCCAAGAAAGCTGTGCGTGTTTTCATGGGATAAAGTCGGTGACAAATGTTTTCCGCCAGCCTTGCGCGAGCGGATGGCCGTCGGCGTTCCCTTGCGTTATGAGGCTTTGAATATAAGCGTCGGCATCGGTGCGCGAGGCGACCAGCGCAGGGTCGATCCGATAGGGTTCGCAGGCGGCGGTGATATGCGCCAGCAACCGATCGCTTTTCGGTTTGAGTTCACGCTTGGCCGTGAGGTCGAGGGCTGTCGCCGGTTCCGGGCAAGCGTTATCGGGGATCGAAAGGCCGCATCGCACCGCAGCCAGCACATCGACGACAACGTCGGCGGGCATATTGCGAGGTAGGCCCTGAATATCGTTGAAGGCTGTTGTGTCCGCGGGCGCGCGCAACGCCAACGCCACCAGCAGGTCATCCGGCAAAATGTGGGCGCGGGGCCAATCGCGCTTGCGGGCTTCGTGCTCGCGCCAATCGGCCAGTTCTCGCAACAGGGCAAGCTGCCGGGGATTGAGGCGAGCCCAACCCTTCACGCGCAAATACATGTTGCGCGGGTTCCTGTCTCCGTAAAGCGAAGGGTCATCCATTCGCGCGAGCTCTTCGGCCAGCCAACCGCGGACGGTGTCATCGGCACAGCGACCCAGCAGCGTTTCGCGCAGAGCGAGCAGGTGCAGGACGTCGTCGGCCGCATAGCTGAGCTGATTGGGCGTGAGCGGGCGTCTCAACCAGTTTGAACGTGTTTCGGATTTGGGAAGGTCGATAGTCAACGCGTCGTGTAACAGGGATTGTAAAGAACACGTGGAGCTGAATCCTGCGAAACCGGCAGCCAAGCGCGTGTCAAAAACAGTGCGAGGCGCGGCACCGGTGGCGCGGGCCAAAATGCCGAGATCCTGAGGCGCGTCGTGCAGGATTTTCGTGATCGACGGTGCCGCGAGGATCGGGCCCAGCGCGCGGATATCGTGGATGCGGACGGTGTCGATGAGCCAGCATCCCTCGCGGGATGCCAGCTGAACCAAACCGAGGATGGGGTAGAACGTCCGTTCCCAGAAGAATTCGGTGTCGACGGCGATAGCGTCTGAGTGAATAAGCCCGGCAGCAAGCTGCTCAAGCCGGTCGGTTGTCGTAATCAGTTCCGGGACGTAGGCGTCGTTTTTCATTGTTCTCGCGGGTTACGTAAAAAGGGACGCCACTCTGACACGTCCCTGCCTGTATCTGTTGTTGTGCCTGCCGGATCAGAGTGCGATCAATGGACGCCGTCGCCGCTGAGGGGCGTGTCGCCTTCGCCGAACACTTGAACGGTCGCGATGGTCTTGAAGGTTTTGTGGTCGTTAAAGCGCCAGACAATCTTTTTGTCAGGGGTGATCTCCAACAGGTGAGGCGCTGTGCCGAATTTCCCGTGACCAACCCAGTTGCTGATGAGCACGTTGCCGTTGGGTAATTTGTGAAAACCGGTCAGAAACTTAAGGGGCTGGTCGGGCAAGTCGCTGTTGCTGAGTTCCCAGACCGTTTTGCCTTCAGGGGTGACTTCGATGAGGCAGGGCGTGCCGTTGTCGCCGCAGGCAATCATTGTGTTGCCGTTGTCGAGACGTGCGACGCTGTGCGGCCCGCCCGGCGTTTTGAAGGTCCACGCCACAGTGCCATCCGGCGCGTACTCGGCCACATAGCGGCCGCCGTAATGGGCCACGAGGTAGTTGCCGTTTTTGAGTGCGCGAACGTTGCGGATATAAGCGTGTCCGCCGGGCTTGTCGGCGGGCAGGAGTCGGACCTCCTTGACGACGTTACGGCCGTCAGGCGCGAGTTCCAGCAGTCGTCCGGTGGTGCACTCGCCCACGAAGGTGTTGCCGTTTGAGAGA
>CAZTDL010000251.1:0-6518 GCA_964612775.1 uncultured Lentisphaeraceae bacterium | reverse complement strand
CGTGCGGGGTTTTTTCCATAACGTCGGATGCTGGGCGGCGGTGTTGGGCGGCGGGATCGTTCTTCTTATTCTGACGCCGAAGCGGAATAATCCCGACGTGCCGGGACATGTGCGTTGGGGTTGGGTGATTTGGGGTCTGGCCCTGTCGGCGGTGTTTCAGGCGTTTTTGACGGCGCATTCGTTCAAGATGCTGCCCTTCGCGCCATACGTGCCGACCTGCCAGAAATTGCTCATTCTGACGTTTGTGGCGTGGCTCGTCTATTATGCGGTTCTGCTTTTCTTGCGGACGCGTCGTCCCCGTGCCGCGTCGGCCGGTGGCCTGCGCCACGGGCAGGCTGCTCGCGGTACCTGATGGGAAACGGAACCGCGCTAAGCGGAAGAAGCCGTTTCGCGACGGCGATATTCAACGGGCGTGCAGTGTTCCGCGCGGCGGAAAGCGTTGCTCAGATGCTGAGCGTGGCAGAAACCGGTGCGGCGCGCGATCTCTTTCACGGCGAGATCGGTCGTTGTCAGGAGACGCTTGGCTTCGAACAGGCGCAGACGCAGAAGCGTCGCATAGACGGTCTGTTCCGTCGTGTGTGAAAAGTGCGCTTCGAGTTTGTGAGGGGGGAGTCGGACCGCGTCGGCCGCGTCGGCGACACCGATGCTGCGTCCGAGATTCTCGCGAAAAAACTGAACGACGGAGCGGGTCAGAGGATCGGCCGTGGCGAAGCCGTCGGTGCTCGCGCGCAACTCGACGCCGCAGGGAGGAATCAGAATGGGGCATTCGGGCGGTTTGACGCCCTGCATCATCGCGTCTAACAGGGCGGACCCGTCGTAGCCGATTCTGATTCGGTCATGACGGACGCTGGAGATCGGGACGCGGAGGTTTTCACAGACCAGCCTGTCGTTGTCCACGCCGAGAATCGCGACATCGTCGGGGACCCGGAGCCCGGACTCCAGACACGCCGATTCAACCTTGGCGGCGTCGTAGTCACAGTAACAGAAAACGGCCAGCGGCTTAGGGCGCGCACGCAACTTCCGTTTCAGCCAGCGGTTTAAGGCTTGCCAGTCGTCGTTCTCGCTTCCGGGCCGGTGGGCCCAGATGAGAGGCACGGGCGTCTGCCCCGTTCGTTCGGCGAAGCGTTCCGCAAAGCCTGCGCCGCGCAGTTCGTGCGGTCGCAGATACTCGGTAGAGAAGTAGGCCGCCTGTCTGAAACCGCGTTCGATCAGGTGGTCGGCGGCGACGCGCCCGATCAGACGATGATCGCCGCAAACCCGCGCTAAGGGGATATCCGGACGGAACGCCCCGAAGTCCACGCAGGGAACCCGCTGGCGGCGGACATAGGTGATTAAATCCGTTCTTGAATTGAGCAGCACAAGCATTCCGTCGCCGGACCAGCCTCTCGGCAGCGTACAGCCGTCGTTGACGGTCAGATACCAGTTTCGTTCGGCGGCATAGCGGCCGATCCCTTCACGGATGGGGTGGTCGTACCATTCCATCAGAACGAGAACATGGGGCGTTTTCATGGGAGGAAGCCGTCTGCCTTGCCTGGGAGAGCTTTACGCGTTATGGGGGGCGACAGGCCGCGCCGCCTTACGTCCGTAACGCGTGTCGCCCTGCGCTCTACTTTACGAATACGGTCAGCCTGCGGGTGACGTATTGGCCACCGTTTCCCATGAAGGTGTAATCGGGGTGTTCGCCCGCGCTATTGTTGCCGATGCCGATGTCGCAGGCGCCGCCGCCGTTGAAGTTGTTGTAAGCGAAGAGCGTCACTTTGTTCTTCCACGCGTGGACTTGCATGCAGCCGTAGCCGCTATCACCCGACGGCTGATCGTCGAAGTCGTATTTTCGACTGTTCGCGCCCGGCAGGTTCAAGCCGTTCGGATTGCCGTAGTTTGCGCTCCAGAACTCGATGTTGCCTCCGTCCGAGTTGTCCAGCGTCGGGATGCCTTCGACATTTGAGCGCACGGTGAGATTGCCGACTTTGGTTTGGTGGCGGATACCGCTCTGGGCAAAGGGGATGCCGAGTTTCTTCGCGTCCTTTGTGAAGGCGTCCATCGAAGTGAAAATGTAACTGATGCTTTCGTCCTTCTGGAGCTGAAGCACGTAGGCGACTTTCGAGAACGGTCCCACGCCTGCGCTGGCGTCGATCGCGTATTTGGGGGCTCCGGCATTGAAGTTGCCGCTGACCGGCAAATCGATCTCGTAGACCTTGCGGAAACCCTTGAGTTCAGGCAGGGCCAGTGCGCCGTCGAGTTTCGGTTTGTTGCCGCAGCGGAACGCGCTTGCGGGTAAGCCGAGACCGTTGACGAGGTTCGGTTCGGCAAGCTGGTCCCACGCGAAGCGCATGGCCATGGGCACGGTGATGCCGGCCGAAGAGAGAACGACGGCGTTTCCTTCGATCACGGCATCGGCCGGTTTATAGAGACCCTCCGGCCCGCACATCTCGAACCAGGTCGGGGCTTTGCCGTCGCGGGTTTTGAGTCCGTCGGCGAAATCGAACGAGACGCGCATTTTTGCGCCTTCGATGGTGAACGACGTGTAGACCGGCCCCTCCCAGCGGATGTCCTTGCGGCCATAGGTACGGGCGAGCGCCTGATTGGCCATGCGCAGTCCGACGTCCTGTTTGTTGCGCGGGTGAATGTCCTTGATGTTGCCGATGTCGTTGAGGACGGTGTAGCCGGTGTTGGGAATCGCGGCGTGCACGGCCGCTTGGGCCTCCCAAATGCCGGGGAGGTGCGTGGCGCGAGTCGGCCCGTAGTTGTAAGGCGCGAGTTGCACGAGGTAGTAGGGGAAGTCGCCTTGACCCCACACCTTGCGCCAACCGTTCACGAGAGCCTTTGTCTTTTCGAGATAAAGCATGCCCTCGCCGTTGTTGGAGCAGCCCTGATACCAAATCGCGCCTTTGATGGCAAAGGGCACGAGACCCGCCACCATGCCGTTAAAGAGCACGGTCGGTTCCTGATGTTTGCCCTGAGTCATCGGGAAAATCAGAATTTGAGGGCAATCCGGGGCGGCGATGACGGGCAACCCTGCGGCGGTCTTGGCTTTGGCATCGTCAATCCACGTCTGCATGGCGGCGATATAGGCCGTCAGCGTTTTGTTGTGGAGTTCCGATTTGGGATCGGCGGTGTCCACGCGCGCTTTGATGCCCTCCAGCTCGGGAAGTCCGTCGAAGCCGCAGGGAGGCGTCCACGGCTCGATGCGGGTGCCGCCCCACGAACAGTTGATGAGGCCGATGGGCACTTTGAGCTCTTGGTGCAGGCGACGTCCGAAAAAGAAGGCCACGGCCGATTCGTCGCCGATGCCCTCGGGGGTGGTGATTTCCCACATGGCGTTGATGTCGCTCTCGGGAATGGGTTTAAAGTTTTTGGGAGCTTTGAAGTGGCGGATCAGCGGATAGTTCGCGCTGGCGAGCTCCTGCTCCGCGTTATCCACGTTACGCATGACCCACTCCATGTTCGACTGTCCGGAACAGAACCAGACCTCGCCGACGACCACGTTGTTGAGCGCGACGACGTTGGAGGCGGTCACTTTAAAGACGGCGGGCACGCCAGAGGCTTTGAGCGCGTCGAGCTTCAACAACCATGTCCCGTCGGCCTTGGCGGTCGTTTTTTTCGTTTGCCCGGCGAACTCGACGGTCACGCTTTCGCCGGGGTCGGCCCACCCCCAAACCGGCACGGGCGCGCCCTGTTGGAGAACCATGCCGTTGCCGAAAATGTGCGGCAGTTTGACGGCGGCGTGTACGGCGCAGGTGAAAAAAACCATTGCCGTCCATGCGGCGAAGCAGCTTCGTTTCATGTGAATGCCCCTTATTGCATGTTATGGGAACCCCATGGCGTTCCCCATCGTTCATTGTGAAAAAGAATAGAGGATTTTCACTTGAAGACCAAGCGCGGAATGATCGGAGTGGTTCGGACACGATAAATGACGCGCGGGATGAGAAGAGACATGATTGCCAAAACGAAGGATTGCGAGTATGCTTGGCGCATAAGAAATCGACGGAGATGCTGACATGACAATTCGTGACTTTCTGGAAGAGGCTATCTGCCAGACGCCCGAAGCGGCTGCGCAACGGTTTTTTCAGCAGGGGCGGTGGGTGACGCGGAGCTATGCCGCGTTGAAGGAACGCGTGGTGCGCGCGACGACGATCGCACATTCCTTAGAGGTTAAGCCCGGTGTTCAGAATGTGGCCTTGATGTTGGAAAACGGCCCGGAGTGGCAGGAGATCTATCTGGCTCTGGCGGGCGTCGGGATTGCGGTCGTGCCGCTTGACCCCAAATTGCGTGAGCAGGAAATCGTGCATATCCTGCAAAATTCAGAAGCGGTTGCGATTTTTGCCGGAATCAAGCTTCAGGACATGCTGGTGCGGGTAATGCCGCAGTTGCCCGACCTGCGGTCATGCGTGTGGGTGGGCGAGGGGGAACTTTCACCCGTGATGCAGGTGAAGGGCCGGTCCTATTTCGTTTACGAGGCGCTGATGAGCCACGCGTCCGCAGGCCGCGAGGCGGCCCGGAAATGGTTTGACATGAACCGCCCGAGCGAGAATACGATCGCCTCGATCATCTATACCTCCGGCACGACGGGCAAACCGAAGGGGGCGATGCTCTCGCACGGCAACTTCACTTCGAACGTGGCGGCGACGGTTGACCGAGTCGGTTTTTTCTCGAGCGATAATTTTTTGAACGTGTTGCCGCTGTTTCACGCGTTTTCCTTTACAGCGAATTTCATGTTGCCTTTGGGGGTTAAGGCGTGCTGCAGTTTTGCGCGGTCGCTTCGGACGATTCCCGAGGATATGATGATTCTGCAGCCGACCGTGTTTTTGGCCGTGCCGCTGATGGCCGAGAAGCTGTATGCGCGGGTGGCCGAAAGGCTCAAAAAGAATTTTGTGGCGCGCGGTCTTTTGGGCATGGGGCTTAAAAAAGTGGTCAGCAAGAAAGTCATCGAGTCGTTCGGCGGTAAATTGCGGGTTTTGGGTATTGGCGGGGCTCCGACATCGCTGGCGGTGCTGAAGGGGTTTCAGGAAGTGGGCCTTCCGGTACTGGAGGGTTACGGACTCACCGAGTGTTCGCCGGGCGTGGCGTATCCGCGTCTGGACGCTTTTGTCCCCGGAACCGTCGGCCCTGTGCTTTCCAACATGCAGTACAAGCTGGTGGACATGGATGCCGCCGGCGCGGGTGAACTGTGCGTAAAAGGTCCGAATGTGATGAAGGGATATTACAAAAACCCCGAGGCGACGGCGGAGGTTTTTGACGGCGAAGGCTTTTTTCATACCGGTGATCTGGTCCGGATTGATGATCGGAAAAACGTGGCTATTTGCGGGCGGAAAAAGGCGTTGATCGTCAATCGCGAAGGCAAAAACATCTATCCCGAGGAGATTGAACAGATTATCGAGTCGTGTCCCTTTGTCCAGGATGTGGTCGTGCTTGGGTATCGCGTGGGCGACGAGAGCGGGGAGAGGGTCGGTGCGCTGATCGTGCCGAACTGCGAAGCCGTGACCGCTTGGCATCGGGGCGTGCCGTTGTCCGATGCGGCGACGGAGACTTTTATTCGCGAAGAAGCGCTTGAATGTTGCCGCAAACGGGTGGCCGATTATAAGATACCGCGCAAAATCGTGGTTCATTCTCAGGCGTTGGAACGCACGTCGACAATGAAAGTGAGGCGTGTGGTCTATGCGGGCATATTGGATGAAAAAGAAGCCCCCTCGGCGATGCTTTCCGATAACGAATTCACCGACGATCTGTAAGTTCGGTATATGGCTTCGGAGGCGAATCGCCTCTCCGCATATTGCGATGTGTCCACGCATGTGGTAAACTCTCCGCAAATTTATGAGAAAAAGTTTACGCCGCTGTATGACGTTGTTGTCTGGTCTGATTTTGACCTTCACCGCGCGAGCGGGCAATGAGTTTAGAGGTTTTGAACAGATCAAGGCTGAAGCCGAGCAATTGGCTAAACGTCCCTATCAGGAATGGGCCCGGGACCTTTCCAAGGCGATGCCCAAACTGACATACGATCAATACCGTGACATCCGGTTCAATCCGCGTAAGGCGATCTGGCGGTATGATCATATCCCGTTTCAGATGCATCTTTTCCATCCCGGTTGGATTCAAAACGACCAGGTGACCCTGAATGTGGTGAACGACGGAAAAGCCGTCGCCGTACGTTATGATCGCGATCTGTTTGATTTCGGAACCAACGAAGTCGGCAAGATCGATGCGGAGAGCATGCGGTTTTCGGGATTCCGCATTCATTATCCGCTGAATCGCCCCGAATATCTCGATGAGATGATTGTGTTTCAGGGCGCCACTTATTTTAGGGCGCTGGCCAAAAATTTGGTTTACGGGCTGTCTGCCCGTGCGGTGGCGGTGAACTGCGGCGGTCCCGGCCCTGAAGAGTTCCCCCTTTTTCGCGAGTTCTGGGTGTGCCGTCCGGAGCCTAAAGAAAATTTCGTCCGCGTCTACGGGCTTTTCGACAGTCCGAGTTTGGCGGGTGCGGGCGAATTCCTGATCCGGCCCGGCGCGGTGACGGTGATGGA
>CAZTDL010000250.1:0-6526 GCA_964612775.1 uncultured Lentisphaeraceae bacterium | reverse complement strand
CGTCCAGATAATAAAGTCCGATGAACGGCAAGGTGAGGCCGAAGAGGATTTTGACCGCGACGCATTGGCCTAGAACTTTCTCCGCATCGCTTCGGTTTCCTTCGCCCAGCTTGAGCGAGAGCAAGGCGCCTGAGCCGACCCCGATCAATGTTCCGAACGCGACGAGTATCACCATGAACGGAAAGGCGAGCGCGACGCCGGCGATAGCGTCCAGCCCGCATCCTTGGCCGATGTACAGCCGGTCGATCACGTTGTAGAGCGCATTGACAACCATGCCGATGATGGCGGGGATAGAGAACTCCTTCAGAAGCTGCCTGACGTCGTGATTCCCTAAGCGGTCGAGCGATTTCATTATAGTCCGATTAAGTCGCGAATGTCGTCGAAAGAGAGTTTCTGCATGACGGATTCGTCTGTGACGCCGATGGTGGCATTAATGATCGCCTGCTTTTTTTGCTGCATGGCCAGCACTTTTTCTTCAACGGTGTGCTCGGCGATCAGCTTGATGCTGTAGACCGTGCGCTTCTGGCCGATGCGGTGGGCGCGGTCTGTGGCTTGATCCTCGACCGCCGGATTCCACCAGGGGTCGAAATGAACCACCATGTCTGCGCCGGTGAGGTTGAGGCCCGTGCCTCCCGCCTTGAGGCTGATGAGAAAAACCGGAATGTCCGACTGCTGATTGAAGCGCTGGCATTGTTCGAGGCGGTCCTGCGTGGAACCGTCGAGGTAACAGTAGGACAGTCCTCGCTGGTCAAGTTCCGCGCGCAACAGCTTGAGCATGGAGACAAACTGGCTGAAGACCAGAATGCGGTGACCGCCGTCCATGGCTTCATCGAGCAGTTCAAAGAAAACCTCGAGCTTTGCGGAGGGCGCGTCATAGGCGCCGGGTTTGTGGTGTTCCTTGAGCAGGTCGAGATGACAGCACACCTGACGCAGGCGCATGAGAATCGCGAGAATCTCGAAACGTGAGCGGTCGAAACCTTTGGCCTTGACGAGGTCGCCGATGGTTCGCCGAGACTCGGCGAGCAAGTCGTTGTAGACGCGCTGCTGGTCGAGGGTGAGCGGGCAGAAGGACACCTTGTTGATCTTGTCGGGCAGGTCTTTAGCCACGTCCTTCTTGAGTCGGCGTAACAAGAACGGGTGTATCTTGCGGCGCAGTTTGGCTTGGGCGATTTCGCCATCGCGGTCGCCGGCCGCGATGGGCAGTTCGTAGCCGCCGCGGAACTGCTCGTAGTCGCCGAGATACTGAGGCATCAGGAAGTCCATGATGGACCAGAGATCCGCCACGCTGTTTTCGACGGGCGTACCGGTGAGCACCAGCTTGCCGACGGCGTTGATCTGTTTGGCCGCGACGGCGTTTTGGGTCGAGCGGTTCTTGATGTGCTGCGCCTCATCGAGCACGGCCACGGAGAATTGAACGGCGCGGTAGGCGTCAAGGTCGCGGCGCAACAACGCGTAAGAGGTGATAACCAGATCGCTCTCCGGTATCTCGGCGAAGAGCGTCTCGCGGTCGGGGCCGCTGATTATCAGACGCCGCATGTCGGGAACAAAGGTTTGTGCTTCGCGGTTCCAGTTTTCAACAAGGCTGGTGGGGCAGACCACCAGTGCGGGCTTGCCCTGGGACTGAGGGTCTGACCGCTTGAGGCTGAGCCATGTGAGGGTTTGGAGCGTTTTGCCGAGCCCCATCTCGTCGGCGAGCAGACCGTTGAGCCCTGAGGCTTCAAGGAAGCGGAGCCAGTAAACGCCCTCTTTCTGGTAGGGGCGCAAGGTGTTCTCCAACTTGCCGAGCGGCACGGGGGTGAGGCGTGTGTTGCCCGTGCGATTGCGGGAAGAGGCTTTTTCGCGCCAATCGGGCGGGTCTTCGACGTCAATCCCGTCGAGCGCGTTCAGCGAGGCTTGCACGAAAGGCGCATAGACCGTCGGCATGAGGAAATGCCTGGGAACGTTGCTTTCACGGCTCTGGCAGTCGTTGAAGATCGTGCGCATGGACTCGACTGCCTCGCTGTCGATGAGCAAGGTTTGGCCGTCGCGTTCCAAGAAGGCGTCGCCGCGGTTGATGGCCCGCTGAATCTCGGCGGGCGGAATGATCCCGCGTCCGGGCTGGTCGAATGTGAATCCGATGTCGAACCACCCGCTGTTTTTTTCGGCAATCTGCACGACCGGCGTAACGACGGGACAATTCTCCACGATCTGGAGCAGCTTTTCAGAAAAATTGATTTTCCAGCCGTTACGGACGAGCGAAGGATAACCGCTGCCGAAAAAATTGAGGACCTCCCGCGTGCCGATGAGTGTAAAAGAGGGGCCGTCGTCGGCGAATCCGTGATGCTGTAAAAGGGAAACGGCCGCATTTTCGGCAGGCAGATTGCGCGTGTGATAGGCGAGAATATCGTCTGGGTCGGGGAGCGCGAACTCGGCCTGTGTGTCGGGGATGCCGGCGGGGAAACGATGCTGGCCATATGCGGCGGTGAGCGTGGCCCGCAATGAGGCGCGGCTGCCGTGGAGCTCAAGATGGAAAACGGGTGATCCCGGCCGTGCGGCAAAGAGATCGGGTGGCAGTTCGA
The DNA here is from genome assembly GCA_964612775.1 of uncultured Lentisphaeraceae bacterium. Lineage (GTDB taxonomy): Bacteria > Verrucomicrobiota > Kiritimatiellia > RFP12 > UBA1067 > DAOPZC01. The sequence continues at coordinate 3,968 of CAZTDL010000250.1, read as the reverse complement.
ACTCGACGGTGGTAATGGCGCGGAGATTCGGCAGATCGCGGCGCAGGAAGTTGATGACCCGTTCGCGCGGAACGATCTCGTCATGCTGATAAATGCTGTGGTAGGGAATCGGGAGAACGTTTTTCATGGGCCAGAGGTGGCCATTGGCGAAAATGCGTCCTTGACGTCCGTGGACCAGAAAAACGGGCAGTTCGCCGGTGCGGGCGAAAGGTAACTCAGTGAACGGGTAAATCAGCAATTCGCCGGTATGCTGATCAAGGTCGACTCTGAGCGACGTCTGCATGGGAATCGACTCGACGGTCAGTTCGCCCTTTCCGGCGACAGCGCATCGGGCGTGTGTGGCCACGGCCAGAATGTTGAGAAAGTCGGAGGAGGAAACCTCAAAGCGTCCAGAGGGAGGGCCTTCGCAGATGTCTTCGAGTACGGAAAGAAGGTTGTCGTCCTCGGCCGAGAGGGCAAGACGGGCGTCGCGCGGGACCGCTTCAGGGGGGCGGGCCTCCGTGTCCGTCAGGATCAGGAGCGTAACGGCGATCTTTCCCTTCCAAAAGTCGGAGATCCACGAGGGCGGAAATGTGAGCGCGATGCGCGCGGGGGTGCCGCGGGGGGTCCGCTGCAGATAGGCCGAAGCATCCACTTCCGTGAGACGGCGCGCGCGGCGTTGGTCCTCCTGATACTTCTGCTCGCGAAGCGGGTCGGCGTGGCGCAGCATCAGAGTGATGCCCAGCGCGACGACGTGCGGGCAGACAAGTCCTTGGTTGCGGTTTGTGAAACAGGGACAGAGGCTCTCGATGGTGCCGTCGTCAAAAAGTCGGAACCGGGTGTGGATTTCGGTGGCGGATTCGCGGGCAATGATTCCTGTGACAAGCCCGTTTTTCAGGTCGGCCTTAAGGACCGCACCTCGGGCGACCCATTTTTCCGCTTGTCCGTATACTTCAGCGCCGCCCCATGCGGTCACCATTTTTTTTGTTATTGCAGAAGGCAGCATGGGCTCATTGAACGGGTTTGGGCGAGAAATGTGTCGCGGGCTGTAGTGAAGGGGACGGTGCGTCTTTCAGTTCGGTTATGTCGCTGGCCGGTTTGGGCATTTCCATAACCGACAGCATTGCCCAAGCGATGACGCCGGTGAGCGCTCCGATGGTGAGTCCCACTTTGATCCACTCGAAAAAGGCGATGCGGGCATGTCCGCGTTTTTCGAGCAGGCCGAGAGCGACGATGTTGGCGGTGGAACCTACAACGGTGATGTTGCCGCCGAAACAGGCGCCGAAAAGCAATGCCCACCAAAGGACGGAATAATCAGACGCGTGCTCCACGAGTGCCTGGATGACCGGGTTGAACGCGGCCACAAAAACGATGTTGTCCACAAAGGCGGAACCGAGTGAGACTATCCCCAGAACGAAGGGAATCAGCGCTTTCGGCCCTCCTGTGGTGATCTTGGCGAGTTTTTCTGCGACATTGCTTGTGACGCCCTGTTCCTGCAGTCCCCCGGCAACGGCGAAAAGCAGCATGAAAAACAAGAGTGTCCACCATTCGACCTCATGTTCCACATAGTAGCGTGCCCGCAATGGGCGGTAGATCATGAGCACCCCTGCAATGATGAGCGGCGTGATGATGAGGAACGCGTTGGTGTTCTCGTTGCCGGTAAGTCCCAGCAGATTCTCGATCTGATGGTGGAAGGCGATGATCACGACGGTGGCCAACAGGACGAAACAGCCGCGGTAACGGGGGATGCGTACCATGGGCCCCAGACCTTGGTGGATCTTGCGGTGCTCTTCGATTTTCAGCGTCATCTCGCCGATGCTCTTGCGATACCAGAGCAGCACCACGATCATGGTGGCGATCAGCGATGCGAGCGCGATCGGCAGGGCTCCAAGCATGAATTGGCTGAAGGTGAATCCCGCCTTGTTGCCGATGAAGATGCCGACGGGGTTGCCGATCATTGTGGTGGCCGAACCGATATTCGTACAGAGGACGGCGATGAGCACGAATGGCGTGGCACGGATCTTGAGCGTTTCACAGACTTGGAAGACGAGCGCGAGCACGACGACAATCGATGAGATTTCGCCGATGACGCTGGACAGCAACGCGGATAACGTGCACAGAATGATCGTGAACGTGGTGCCGGTCATCTTCTTCATATTGATGATGACTTGGATGATCCATGTGAGGAGACCCAAATCTTTGAGCACGCCGACGATGATCATCATGCCGATGAGAAAGAAGATGATGTTCAGTTCGGTGGCGCGCAGCATGCCGCGAAGGGACATGGCGTGCGAGCCGATGAGAGTCGCGACGCCGAGGAACGCGACGGCGACGCGGTGGGTGGGAAAGAACAGGGTCGTGCAGAGCACAACGGTGAAGGTGAGCACGGCGACAATCGCGCGCGGGGTCGGCGCGATGCCCGCCTGATAGGCGCACCAGCCCGCAAGTGCGGTGATGATTGCCATGAAAGCGAGTTTTCCAAGCGCGCGCAGGGGCGGGGTCTTGACAACTTGTTCACTATACATAAAGGGTTACTCCCTGAAGACTTTGTTCAAGAAACGGGACAGATTGATGACGCCCATCAGCTTTTTGCCGTTGAGCACGTAACATCTTGATGCGTTGTGGCGGGTCATCTCCCCGGCTACGGAGACGGCCGGTGCCTTCATCTGAACCGAGGCGTAGTCTTCAAGGAGAATGTCCGACAGCCACGTGCTCTGCTCGTTATGAAGAATGGCCGTGAAAGGCTCGAAATTGACGATCGGGGAAAGGTCCGACATCCAGAGCAGGTATTCGGGCAGGCAGACCTTGAGCAAAACGCCCGCACGCACGATGCCGACCATGTCGCCATCGCGGTCCCGTACGGGTATCTCGTTGACTTGTTTGGTGATAAAGCAAGCGATGCAGGTTTTGAGATTGTCGTTGTCGCGCAGCGAGATGAACTCGTCATCCATGATGTCCGCGGCGCAGACGTAATCCGGGAGGATCATTCCGCCGCGCTCGAAGAATCTCATCACTTCTTCTGCTGTGGAAAGTTGCGAAACGGATCTCGCGGCGTCGCGATCGCGAAGGATATTGGCAAGGGCACGTAGGATCTGCAAATAAAGGCCGGGTTGGTCCCGGGGGATGAGCACGAGCAGAATCAGGTGAACCGGCGGCTGGTCTTCCGCGAACTGAATGCCTTTTGCGGAGGTGGCGACGCCGACATAAGGCCGTTGGAGATCGTCCAGACGGGCATGCGGAATCGAGATGCCGTTCGACACGACGGTGCCGCTGGCGTTTTCGCGCTCGATGACGGCGTTATAATATGAATCAACCTCCATAAACCCATGGCCATTGGCCAGATGGGTCAGGATTTGCCGGATCAGCTGGTTGCGCGAGACCTCTTCCTGATGGATCAGGATATCATCCGCGCTGAAGAACGAGGTGAGCGACAAATTGGCTTTCGGTGGCGGTACTGATTTACGCATGGCGTGATTCCACTCTTTCCATCTAAACGCGTTATGAGGTAATGACACGCACACATAACATGCGTAGACGGCTCATTCAGTTTTGTAATCACTATATCCGATTCGCGGGATCAACACAATAAAATCGCTAGGGCAAAACGCGGAATGAGGTTGCAGAGAACGCTCAAAAAAGCAACACTGTGAAATATGATTTTTGCCGATTTTAATAAACGGACTGCGACAAGCGTATATCCGTTGAAAACGGAGGTGCAATCATGGAAATGCGTATGACGGCGGTTCTTTGTTTGACCATCACGCTGTGCGGCGCGGCACAGGAGATTGGCTATGTTGAAACGTTCAGCTTGGCGGACGACCGCGAAGCCGCGCTGAAGGAGTTAGTGCCCGGTACGGACGATTATTTTTACTACCACGCGCTGCAGGCGCAAAACATGGGCGAACGTCAACGGTTTCAAGAGACGATGGGACGTTGGATGCTCGCGCGTCACGGCGATGTGATTGATCGTGCCCGTGAACTGCTGAACA
>CAZTDL010000249.1:0-6538 GCA_964612775.1 uncultured Lentisphaeraceae bacterium | reverse complement strand
GATCAGCGCCGGCGCGTTGCGCCGCCCGCCGAACAGCTTGTCGGAGATCACTCCGGACAAAAGCGTGCCGAACAGCCCGCACATCGCGTTCACCGAAATGATCGAACTGGCTTCCAGATTGGTGTATCCTTTTTTCATCTCAAGAAAATAGATGCCCCAACTGTTGATCGCATAGCGGGACACATAGATAAAGGCGCTGGAGAGCGCGATCATCCATACGGCCCAATTGCATAACACCGCCTTCTGTCCCGCCGCCACCGATGCGTGCGCCTTTGCGTCTTCGGGCGGAATCGGCTCTCCCGACCATTCGGTAATCGTCGGCAATCCCTCGCTTTGAGGACTGTCCCGATAAAAAACCCATGCCAACGCAACGCCCACAAGACCGAACAGCGAAGCCCCCGCGAACCCCCATCTCCATCCGAACGACGTGACGACCAGCGAGGTCAGAATAAACGTCAACGCTTCGCCCAGATTGTGACTCGTACACCACACGCCATAGTACGTGCCGCGTTCGCGGTTGTTAAACCAGCGCGCCAACCCCACCACGCTCGCGGGCGCGCCCATGGACTGCGCATAACCGTTGATGCCCCATAGCGCCGCAAAGAACAGCGCAGGCATACGGAACCCCAGCGCGAAATTCGCCAACGCCGAAATGAACAAACCGACCGACATGAATTTGCGGATGTCGCAACGGTCCGCCAGAAAACCGTTCACGCACTTGCCGACCGCATAGGCGAAAAACAGCGCCGAACCGATGCAGCCCAACTGTTCGGTCGTAAGATACCCCGAATCCACCATCGGTTTCTTCATCACGTTGAGACTCAATCGGCAAACATAGTAGAGCCCGTAAACAACGACCATCACAAACACAGCCTGCTGACGACGCCTGCGATACACGGTCGCGAGCTCTTCCCGCGTGCCGACGACAGGCCGATGCGGAGCCGGCTTAAAAAATGACAGAAGCTTCATTCCATGTTCCATAAGCGTTCACAATTGAGCGTTTCCGACCTCCATGGTCGCCACCACGTCCACGCCTGTTCCGCAAACGTCCCGCACGACCACATCACCGATCCGAACGGGCGGAACCGCCTCGGCCGCATGTATTTTCTCCAGACAGTCAAAAATCTTCTCCTTCGGAATCGGCTGCGTTGTCTTCACGCTTAAAGGAGCGCGACGCCCCCGAACGCGTACCAGCGAGGTCACAATCCGCGTCGGGCAAACGCATTCCTGTCGCGCGTACGCTGTTCCCCGGCCGCACCCCGCACCGTCTGCCGACACCACATCGCCTTTCTCAAAACGAACATTCACACGGCACCCCAAAGGGCATCCGATACAGGTAACCGTTCTCACATTCAAGGCACCACCTCCACCTTCAATTCCCGGCCCTGCGTATGCTGGGCGAGCAGAGCCTTCGTCAGCGTCAGACTCACCATCTCGCCGGGCGTTAGAATGCGAAACTTCTTGCGCAATATCTCTTCGCCGTCAAGCCGAACCGCCACCGCCGCATCCTTAAACACGGCCGTCGGACGGAACATCAGCGATAGATCGCCCTCGGCCTGCGCCACATGGATCGTCTGCGGCACCGTGCCGCGAACGCCCGCGCCGTCCCTCACCCGCATCGCGAACGGCAAGGCCGCCGCCCCGCCCGACTCACTCGTCTCGTCATTCCGCGTTTTCGCATACGCCGCCGCCCTTTCTCCGGCGCGTTTGGATTCTAGCGTAACATGATCCGCCAGATCGTGAACATGAAGAACATTACCGCACGCGAAAATACCGGGCACGCCGGTCTGCAACGACTCATCCACCAGGGGTCCCGCTGTGGCGGGAGAAAGCCCGACGCCTGCCGCGCGGGAAAGCTCGTTCTCTGGAATCAGCCCCACCGACAGCAACAGCGTATCGCAATCGAAACGCCGTTCGGTGCCGGAGACCGGCGTGCGCTACGCGTCCACCTGCGCGACGGCGACACCCTCGACGCGCTCGCGCCCATGGATATCCACAACCGTATGATTGAGCAGCAACGGAATGCCGTAGTCGTCGAGACATTGAACGACGTTGCGTGTGAGACCGCTGGAGTACGGCATCAGTTCCACGCAGGCCAGCACTTTAGCGCCCTCGAACGTCATGCGTCGCGCCATGATGAGCCCGATGTCGCCCGAACCGAGGATCACCACACGTCTCCCAGGCAATCCGCCTTCGATATTCATCAGGCGTTGAGCCGTACCCGCCGTAAACACGCCGGCCGGACGCCACCCCGGAATCATGAGCGCGCCGCGCGGACGTTCGCGGCAGCCCATCGCCAGCACAACGGCCTTGGCGCAAAAGCGTTGAAGCCCGTGCTCCGCGCTCACCGCCGTCACCATCCGGTCGCGTGTTAAGTCCAGCACCATCGTACCGCATTGCGCGGGGATTCGCAGGGCCTTCACCCGATCGATAAATCGCTGCGCGTATTCCGGCCCCGTCAGTTCCTCTTTGAAAACATGAAGCCCGAATCCGTTGTGAATGCACTGTTTCAAAATGCCGCCCAACGCCGCCTCGCGTTCGAGCAAGAGCAGATTTTCACAGCCCGTCTCGCGGGCCGCAAGGGCGGCAGCCAACCCGGCCGGACCGCCGCCGATAACGAGAACGTCGATATCAGTCATGGCAAGAAAACTCCCGACACTCGACGTTCGCCCCGCAACACCCGGTTTTTTCCCCGAGCGTCGTGCGTGGCGCATCGAGCGTCATCAAAAGATTTGAGCCGCCGCCGAATTTCGTCACCTGCTCCGGTTTCAGGCCCAGTTCCTCGCACAAAATCCCGATGATGCGCGGCGTGCAGAAGCCGCCTTGGCAACGGCCCATACCCGCCCGCGTACGCCGCTTGACGCCGTCCGCCGTTCGCGCGCCGATGCGGCAGCGGATCGCAGCCCGAACCTCCGCTTCAGACACCGTCTCGCAGCGGCAAACGATACGGCCGTATGTCGGATCGCGAACAATGGCAGCCGCACGTTCCTTGTCGTCCATCAGACGGAAGACCGGCCAGTGCCCCGCATCGCTTGAAAAAAACGTTTTCGCCTTTGCGCCCAACTTTGCGGCAATCCGTTCCGCAAACCAAACGCCCAACGCCGGTGCCGCCGTGAGTCCGGGCGACTCGATGGCCGCCGCATTGAAGAACCCCGGCGCATCGGGCGGCTCGCCCACAACAAAATCGTCGCGGTCGCCGCGCGCACGCAGGCCCGCGAACGTTGCGATCACACCGGAAAACGGCAGGTTATTCCATGTGCGGGATGCGGCCTGCCGAATCTTCTCCAGTCCGGCCGCCGTCGTGCGCGTGTCGGTCTTGTCGGCGATGTTCTCGGCCGTAGGTCCCACAATCAGCGTGCCGTCTACGGTCGGCGAGACCAAAACGCCCTTGCCCATCGGTGTGGGCACCTGAAAGAGAGTGGCCCGAAAAGTCCCCGCAAAAGCCTTGTCGATCATCAGATACTCACCGCGGCGCGGCGTGATCGTCAGTTTTTCTGCGCTGACTTGGTTGTTCAGAACATCCGCATAGAGTCCGGCCGCGTTAACGACCGCGCGGGTCTCGAAAACGCGCCCGGCCGCGGTCTCGACGCGCCAAGCGGCACCGGCGCGGGCGACCGTTTGCACGCCGTTGCTGAAAAAAACTCCGCGCCGTTCGCAACCGCATTCTCCGCCAGACGGAAGGTGAGCTCGTAGGGGCAGCAGATGCCGCCCGTCGGCGCGACAAGCGCCGCACACACCTCGCGCCCGATATTCGGCTCTAGAGCTCGGACCTCATCGCGACCCGCAATACGCAAGCCGGGCACGCCGTTCTTTTCACCGCGAGCCTTCAGCTCTTCGAGTTTCGGCATATCCTCGGAAGAAAAGGCCAGGACCAGCGACGTGTTTCTCTGAAAAGGCACGCCCAACTCGCGGCACAGCGGCTCAAACATCGCGTTGCCCAACACGTTAAAACGGGCTTTGTTTGTGCCGGGCTGGGCATCGAACCCGGCATGGACGATCGCGCTGTTGGACTTGGTCGCGCCCTCCGCCACGTCACACGACTTCTCCAACACCGCCACGCGCAAATCAAAGCGGGAAAGTTCACGCGCAACGGCAGACCCCGTCACACCCGCACCGATCACGATCACATCATACATGCGTCACATCTCCCAACGTTTCGAGGACCAGACTCGGCGGCGTACCCCGATATGCGGCCAAGCTCTCACGCGTGGTCTCGCCCGACAGCACGCAAACGAAATCGACGCCCGCATGGTCAGCCATGGCTTTGTCCGTATAGAGCCTATCCCCCACCACCGCGATCTGTTCCGGCGCGAACCGGCGCAGAACGGGAGCCAGAAGCGAAGGCGAGGGCTTTCCGAACACATGACGCGGTTCACGTCCGTTCGTGACACGCATCAAAGCGATCAAACCGCCGACGTCCGGCACGGGCCCCTCCTCGCTCGGGCAACAGGCGTCGCCATGCGTCGTCACATAATCCAGAGACGCATCGGCGTTGAGCAACACGGCGACGCGGCGCAGTTTTTCATAGGTCAGCTCCGTATCGTAAGTCAGCGCGACCAACCGGTTGTTTCCCGGCGAGAACTCGAAGCGGACATTCGGCAAACGCTCGCGCAGATGGCGGGACACGATCGTGTTCGCGACCGCATAGACTGACGTGTAACCCATTTCGCGGATGTACTCTTCCAGCGTAATCAGCGGCGTGAGGATATTCTCCTCCTGCACCGCGATTCCCGCGCCGCGCAGTTTGGCAAGGTAAGCCTCCGGCGTTTTGGAGGTGTTGTTCGTGAGATAATAGAAAACATAACGGTCCGCGTGTTCCGTCACGAAGCGGATCGCAGGCCCAATGGGACGGTTCCCCATGAAGAGCGTGCCGTCCAAATCGCACACGAACGCCTGTTTCGCAGAGAGGTCGAAAGCCTGTTGTGTCGCAGTCAACATCGTATGTCCTTATCCAAAAGCCCTGTTATATCAACAAGGCAACTCTATCAGAAGGCGGCATCATGCGTGCCTTTTTTAGCAGAGTATTTTCAGGGTATGAAGCGCTTCGGGCGCGGCCGCTTAAAAAAAAGAAATACCTTAGCGAGTCAGCCTTAAACGCGGACGCCGCCCCAATCCACCGCACTCGTCCCGCGAAAGATCGCGAGACAAAAATCGCTCGTGAGCGCCTTGCCCTATTGCCGTTTCCGGTCCACACGCTGAACTTGCTCATAGCCGTTCGGCGGCGCGGGCCACGCCAACAGAAAACATCCCATGCCGATCAGCGCCAGCAGGATCAGTGCAGTCAGCACGTACGAGATTCCCCTATCGCCCCCGACATCCATCAGCCAACCGAGAAAGACGCCGGACACCAAACCACTGGCATAGCCGAACGTGCCGGTCAGGCCGCTGGCCGTAGCGGCCGCCTTTTTGGTCGCGATATTGGCGGCGGAAATGCCGATCAGAGCCTGCGGACCGTAGATAAAGAAACCTGCGACAGCCAGAAGGGCGGCGGACAGCAGGACATTCGGTTTCGCGGAGGTCCATTCCAGCAGAAAGAGAAACGTGAACAGCGCGCAGAAGCCCATGCAGAAGGCGCAGGTGCGCGGACCCCGACCGCCGAACACGTTGTCGGTCACCCGGCCCGCGACAAGGATGCCGATGATGCCTGCGACCTCGAATCCGGCAACCATCCAAGCCGCGTGAGATAACGTGATGCCGCCGCTGCTCTTAAGAAGTTTGGGGCCCCAATCCAACACGCCAAAACGGACGGTGTAGACAAAGAAGTTGGCCACACAGAGCGTCCAGATCGTGGGATTGCCGAACACATGGCTTTTCAGATAACGCCTGAATTCCTTCCGGCCGGCCTGATCGGTGGCCGCCAGCCGCAGTCCGCCCGCCGTATTCAGCTCGGGAAGACCAACCGACGAGGGCGTGTCGCGCAACGCCATCCACAGCACCGCCGCGCCGGTCAGCGACACCGCCGCCGGCAGATAGAAGCACCACCGCCAACCGGGATGCAGCGCGACAGAGAATCCGAACGGGGTGACCGAGTGCGGGATCGTGCCGTTCGCGCACAGGGTCATGATCCAACTGCAGAACACGACCACCGCCGATGCGCCGATCGAATGCGAGGTGTTCCAGATTGACATCTTTGTCGCCAGCTCGTTCGGGGGAATCCAATGCGTCAGCAGTCGCGCGCAGGGAGGGAAACCCATGCCCTGAAACCAAGCGTTCATCCCCCACAGAACACCCAGCGCGATCACCGACGAGGTGAAGCCTACGCAAAGGTTGATGACGGCCGCGCAGACAAGCCCCGTGACCATAAAAACGCGCCCGTTCGTGCGGTCCGCCAGCACCCCGTTCCCGAAACGCGCCACGCCGTACAGCAGACTGAAAGCCGTCAGAATCAGGCCGATCTGCGTGTTGGTCCAGCCGAGATCCTTGCCCATGTCCGGCGTCGCCATGGCGATGCTGAAATTTTTCCTCACAAAGTAAAAGAGCGCGTAACCGACCATCGTCGCGAGGATCGTGCGCCACTGCCAATATTTGAAACTCCGTG